>CAIQDO010000291.1 GCA_903870555.1 uncultured Caulobacteraceae bacterium | reverse complement strand
CGCCAATGTCCGCGCCATTCTGGCGGCAACCCCGGAGAGCCGATGAAACGCCCCGTCCTGATCCTCCTGGCGGCCGGCGTCGTCGCCCTCGCCGCCGCCGCCCTGCTGACCCACGGCTTCGGGCTGTGGGCGCCGCGGCACGATGGCGACCTGACCTTATACGGAGACGTCGACATCCGCGAGGTCGACCTGGCGTTCCGCGTTCCCGGTCGGATCGAAGCCATGCCGGTGGAGGAGGGCGCGCGGGTGACGGCCGGAACCGAACTGGCCAGGCTCGACCGCCGGCCTCTGGCGGACCGTTTGGCCGCCGCCGAAGCCCGGGTTGCCGCCGCCCAGGCCGCCCTGGCCAAGGCCCTGGCCGGGTCGCGGCCGCAGGAGATCGCCGGCGCCGCCGCCGACCTCGCCCAGCGCCAGGCCGTGCTGGCGGGCGCCCGGGCCGACTTCGAGCGCCGCCAGCCCCTGGCCGCCACCGGCGCCGTCAGCCAAGCCGTGTTCGACCAGACCCGCGCCGCCTACCAATCCGCCCAGGCCGGCGAGCAGGCGGCGCAACAGGCCCTGTCTCTGCGCAAGGCCGGCGCCCGGCGGGAGGACATCGACGCCGCCCGGGCCGAGCTGGCCATGGCGACCGCCGAGCGCGACGCCGCCCGCACCGACCTGGACGACTCCGTGCTGACCGCGCCATCGCCGGGCGTGCTGCTGACCCGCGCCCGCGAGCCCGGGGCCATCGTCGCCGCCGGCCAGACCGTCTTCACCCTGACCATCGACCGGCCGATGCGCGTGCGCGCCTATGTCGCCGAGCCGGACATCGGCCGGGTGCGGCCGGGGATGCCGGTGCGCGTCGCCACCGACGGCGGGCCGAAAATCTACCATGGGACGATCGGCTATGTGTCGCCCACCGCCGAGTTCACCCCCAAGACGGTCGAGACCCGCAACCTGCGCGCCGACCTGGTCTATCGCCTGCGGGTGATCGTCGACGATCCCGACGAGGCCCTGCGGCAGGGTCAGCCGGTGACCGTGGTCCTGCCCGCCGGCGGACGCTGATCATGACCGCGCCGGCCGCCCAGGCCCGCTCGGTGACCAAGCGCTTCGCCCGCGGCGCCGCCCCGGCGCTGGACGCGGTGTCCCTGATCGTTGCCACCGGCCAGATCACCGGCCTGGTGGGGCCGGACGGGGCGGGCAAGACCACCCTGATCCGGGTGCTTGCCGGGCTGCTGCGGCCGGAGTCGGGCGAGGTCGAGGCCCTCGGCGCGGCGCCGGGCGTGCGGGCCGAGGACGTCGGCTACATGCCCCAGAGGTTCGGCCTCTACGAGGACCTGTCGGTGCTGCAGAACCTCAACCTCTACGCCGAGCTGCGCGGCCTGCCGCCGGCCGAGCACGCCGCCACCTTCGAGCGGCTGATGCACTTCACCGACCTCAAGCGATTCCAGAACCGGCCGGCCGGCAAGCTGTCGGGCGGCATGAAGCAGAAGCTCGGCCTCGCCTGCGCCCTGGTGCGCACGCCCAGGCTGCTGCTGCTCGACGAGCCCAGCGTCGGGGTCGACCCGGTGTCGCGCCGCGAGCTATGGTCCATGGTCGGCGCCCTGGTGGGGGAAGGGATCGGTGTGCTCTGGTCCACCGCCTATCTCGACGAGGCCGAGCGTTGCGCCAGCGTCTGCCTGCTCAACGAGGGCAAGGTGCTGTTTTCCGGACCGCCCGTCGACCTCACCGCCCGGGTGGCCGGCCGCGTCCAACGTCTGGACGATTTCGACGGCGGAAGCCGAGCCCGGCTGTCCGAACTGCTGGCCCGCCCAGATATTACCGACGCCACCATCCATGGCCGGTCGCTGATCCTGGTCACGGCGCGCGATGCGCCGCCGCTCGATCCCACGTCGCTCGGCGCCGGGCCGCGGGCCCGCCTGTCGCCGGCGGCGCCGCGGTTCGAGGACGGCTTCGTCGACATCCTCGACCGCAAGTCTTCGGGTACGAGCGCCCTCGCGGCGACCTACGCCGAGGCGCCGCGCGGCGGCGGGCCGGCGATCGAGGCCAAGGCACTGACCAAGCGGTTCGGCGACTTCACCGCCGCCGAGGACATCACTCTCAACGTCGCGCCGGGCGAGATTTTCGGTCTTCTCGGGCCCAACGGCGCGGGCAAGTCGACCACCTTCAAGATGCTGTGCGGCCTGCTCACCCCGACATCCGGCAGCGGGGCGGTGGCGGGGCGGGGCTTCGCCGAGGCCGGTCCGGCGGCGCGAGCGCGGCTCGGCTACATGGCCCAGAAGTTCTCGCTCTATGGCGACCTGTCGGTGGCGCAGAACCTGGCGTTCTTCGCCGGCGCCTATGGTCTGGTCGGGGCGCGGGCGCGAGACCGAAGCCGCGAACTGGTCGAGATCTTCGACCTCCATCGCTATCTGCCGGTCAACGCCGGGACCCTGCCGCTCGGCTACAAGCAGCGGCTGGCCCTGGCCTGCGCGGTGATGCACGAGCCGCCAGTGTTGTTCCTCGACGAGCCCACCTCAGGTGTCGATCCGATCATCCGCCGGGAGTTCTGGAGCCATATCAACGGCCTGGTCGAACGCGGGGTCGCCGTTCTGGTCACCACCCATTTCATGGAGGAGGCAGAGTACTGCGACCGGATCGCCCTGGTCTACCGCGCCCGGGTGATCGCCACCGGCGCGCCGGACGAGCTGCGCGCCCAAGCCGCCCGGAACACCGGCAGGACCGACCCGACGATGGAGGACGCCTTCGTCGCCCTGATCGAGGCCGCCGACCGAGCGCGCGAAGCGACGGACCTGGCGGCGTGATCACCCTCAATCTCCGGCGGCTGGCGGCCCTGATGGTCAAGGAGGCGATCCAGATCCGCCGCGACCCCTCGACCCTGCTGATCGCCTTCGTCCTGCCGGTGATCCTGCTGTTCCTGTTCGGCTATGGCGTCTCGCTGGACACCGCCCGCACCCGGGTGGGCCTGTCGATCCAGGACGACAGCGCCGCCGCCCGGGGTCTGGCCGAAAGCTATCGCCGCTCGCGCTGGTTCGACGTCGCCCGCACCGGCTCGGTGATCGGCCTGCGCCAGGACCTCGTCGCCGGCCGCATCCGCGCCATCCTGGTCATTCCTACAGACTTCGGCCGCTCAATCGCCGCCGGCGCGCCAAAGCCGATCGAGATCGTCACCGACGGCTCCAACCCCAACACCGCCAACTTCGTCGCCGGTTACGCCGAGGGCGTGCGCGCCGCCTGGGCCGGGACCCCGCCGCCGCCGGTCACCCTGATCACCCGCTTCTGGTTCAATCCGGAGCTGAGGAGCCGCTTCTTCCTGGTGCCGGGCTCGATCGCCATCGTCATGTCGATGATCGGCAGCCTGCTGACCGCCCTGGTGGTGGCGAGGGAGTGGGAGCGCGGCACCATCGAGGCGGTGTTCGCCACCCCCATCAGCATGGCCGAGTTCCTGATCAGCAAGCTGGCCCCCTATTTCATCCTGGCCCTGGTCTCGATGACGATCTGCGCGACCCTGGCGGTGACGGTGTTCGGCGTGCCGTTCCGCGGCTCACCCCTGGCCCTGCTGGCGGTGTCCTCGGCCTTCCTGGCGCCGGCTCTCGGCCTCGGGCTGTTGATCTCGGCGGCGACCAAGAACCAGTTCGTCGCCAGCCAGGTGGCGTTGCTGTCGGCGTTCCTGCCCGCCCTGCTGCTGTCCGGCTTCGTGTTCGAGATCGCCTCAATGCCAAAGCCCATCCAGTGGCTGACGATGATCCTGCCCGCCCGCTACTTCATCCCCTGCCTGTCGACGGTGTTCCTGGCCGGCGACCTGTGGGCGGTGCTGCTGCCCAACATCCTGGCCATGCTGGGCTTTGGCGCGGCCCTGTTCGCCCTGGCCTTCCGCTTCACCCGCAAGAGGCTCGACTGATGGCCCTGGTCAGTCCCCGCGCCTTCGGACGGCTCCTGGCGATCATCGTCAAGGAGCTGCGGGCCACCCTGCGAGATCCGCGCTCGCGCATCACCCTGATCGTGCCGCCGATCCTCCAGCTGTTCCTGTTCGGCATGGCCACCACCCTTGAGGTCAAGCACTTCAACGTCGGGATTCTCGACAACGCCGGGGGCAAGGCCAGCACCGAGTTCGTCCAGCGGCTGGCCGGCAGCCCCAATGTCGGCCGGATCGTGCGCCTGGCCTCCCCGGCGCAACTTCGCTCGGAGATCGAGAGCGAAGGGATCATCGCCGCGGTGGTGATCGATCCGCGCTTCGACCGCGACGTCGCCGCCGGGCGCCCGGCTTCGCTGGGCGTGATCCTCGACGGGCGCCGTTCGAACGCCGCCCAGATCGTCGCCGGCTACATCGGCGTGATCGCGGGGAGTGTCGGCCTGGAGGCGCGGTCCGCCCCGGTGATGATGGGCAGCGTGGTGCGCAACGCCTTCAATCCCAACCTTGACTATGTCTGGTTCACCCTGCCCAGCCTGATCATGATGGTCGGCGCCGTCTCGGCCCTGACGGTGACGGCCCAGTCGGTGGCGCGGGAGCGCGAGCTGGGCACCTATGAGCAGCTGCTGGTCTCGCCGCTGCGCACCCACGAGATCCTGATCGGCAAGATGGCGCCGCCGCTGATCGCCGGCCTGTTCAACGGCACGGTCTATCTGCTGGTCGCCCAGATCGTGTTCGGCGTGCCCTTCGCCGGCTCCCTGCCGCTCTTCTACCTGACCCTGGTGATCTATCTGCTGTCGCTGATGGGGGTGGGGATGCTGGTCTCGACCCTGGCGGCGACCCAGCAGCAGGCCTTCCTCGGGGTATTTCTGGTGACGGTGCCGTCGGTGATGCTGTCGGGCTACGCCGGGCCGGTCGACAACATGCCGCCCTGGCTGCAGACCCTCAGCCTCGCCGACCCCTGCCGCCACTATCTGGTCATCGTCGACGGCCTGTTCCTCAAGGCCATGCCCTGGGAGGCGCTGTGGCCCAGCGTCATGCCCCTGATCATCATCGGCGCGGTGACGCTGAGCGCGGCCTCCTGGCTGTTCCGCGCGCGCAAGGAGTAGGTCCATGACCCGCACAATCGCCCCCCTCGCCGCGGCGGTGGTCGCCCTGTTCGTCGGCGCCTGCGCCGTCGGCCCGCGCTATGTCGCCCCCCATCCGGCCGTGTCGGACACCTGGCTGGCGGCGCCGGCGCCCGGCGCGGTTGATCCGGCGTGGTGGACGGGGTTCGGCGACGCCCAGCTGACGGCCCTGATCGACGCCGCTGTCGCCGGTAGCCCGGACCTGCGCGCCGCCGACGCCCGTCTGGCCGAGGCCCGGGCTGGCCGGGACACGGTTCGCGGCGGGGCGGGACCGCAGGGCGGGGCCTCGGCCGCCTACAGTCGCAATCGTCTCAGCGAGAACGGCCAGCTGCCGATCAGCCGCATTCCTGGCGTGTCGCCCGAGGTGTCGCTGTTCGACGCGGGCTTCGACGCCTCCTGGGAGGTGGATCTCTGGGGACGCAATCGGCGGGCGATCGAGGCGGCCGGCGACCGCGTCCAGGCCGCCGAGGCGGCGCGGCGCGACGTCCTGCTGCGCCTGCGGGCCGAGGTGGCGCGGCAGTATTTCCAGCTCCGCGCCGCCCAGGCCAATGTCGACAGCGCCCGCGCCGACGCCAGCGCCCAGCGCCAGGAGGCCGATCTGGTGGCGGCCAGGTTCCGCGGCGGCGAGGCTTCGCGTTTCGACCTCCACCGCGCCGAGGCCCAGGCCCGCGCCACCGCCTCGGCAATTCCCGCCCTGGAGGGCGACGAGCGGGCGGCGGCCTATGCCGTCGCCCGGCTCGTCGGCCGGCCGCCCGAAGCCCTGGCCGGACAACTTCTCGTCCACGCGCCGATTCCCGGCCCGCCGGATCTGCTGGCCGCGGGCCTGCGCTCCGACATCCTCCGCCGCCGCCCAGACATCGTCCAGGCGGAGCGGACCCTGGCCGCGGCCACCGCCGATGTCGCTGTGGCCACCGCCGATCTGTTCCCGCGGCTGATGCTGTCGGGAACCCTCGGCCAGCAGAGCCAGTCGCTGGGCGATCTGGCCCTGGCCGGCAGCAACCGCTTCTCGGCCGGCCCGACCGTACGCTGGCCGATCCTTCAGCGCGGAGCGATCCGCGCCCAGATCCGCGCCGCCGGCGCGCGCGCCGACGCCGCCTCGGCCGTCTATGAGACGGCGGTGCTCGGCGCCCTGGCCGACAGCGAGACCGCTCTCGACCGCTTCGCCCGCGCCGGCGCCGGCCTCGCCGAAGCCAAAGCCGGCGACGCCGCCGCCCAGGGCGCCCTGACCCTGGCCCGGCAGCGCTACCAGGCGGGGGAAGACGATCTTCTGGCCCTGCTCACCGCCGAATCCGCCGCCGCGGCCGCCGATCGCCGCCTGACCGACGCGCGCCTGGCGCGGGCCGTGGGAGCGGTGGCGGCCTATAAGGCGCTGGGGTTGTAGGGTCCCGGCGAGAGCACTTTGACGGCGCGGTTTGAGTCGTCCCGCCCAATTGCCGCGCATCGGTCGCCGAACAGGTTATGCGCCACTGGCTCGCGCCATCGCCCGTGCTAGCGTTGTCCGCCGACGCGGACGGGGGGATCGGAATGAAGTCTGGAACGTTCTTCGGCGAGCCCGCGGCGCTCGGCTACCTGGCCTTCACCGAGGCCTGGGAGCGGTTCAGCTACTACGGCATGAGCGCCCTGGTGGTGCTGTACATGACAGAGACCCTGTTCCTGCCGGGTTCCATCGAGCATGTGGTCGGCTTCGCCACGCTGCGCGGCGCGATCCAGGCCATGACCGGCCCCCTGTCCAGCCAGGGTCTGGCGTCGATGATCTACGGCCTCTACTCCGGCCTGATCTGCTTCACCCCTCTGCTGGGCGGGCTGCTAGCCGACAGGCTGCTGGGGTCGCGGGCGACCGTGATCCTCGGCGCCCTGCTGCTCAGCGCCGGCCACCTCGCCCTGGCCTTCGACCAGAGCTTTCTCGGCGGCCTGCTGCTGCTGATCCTGGGTTGCGGCTGCGTGAAGGGCAATATCGCCGCCCAGGTCGGGGCGCTCTATCCCCAGGCCGAGGAAGCCGCCCGCACCCGCGCCTTCACCCTGTTCAACATGGGCATCAACACCGGCGCGGTGGTCGGACCCCTGGCGTGCGGCGCCCTGGCCCAGGTGTGGGGCTGGCACGCCGGCTTCGCCGCCGCCGGAGCGATCATGATCCTGGGGCTGGTCACCTACCTCGCCGGCCTGCGCCACCTGCCGCCTGAGCCATCGCGGCGCGCCCGGGCGGCGGCGAAGCGGGCGCTCGATGCCGGGGAGTGGCGGGCCGTCGGCCTGCTGTGCGGCGTGATCGCCATCACCATCTTCCAGAGCGTCGCCTTCTATCAGATCGGCAACGCCGGCATGATCTGGGTGCGGCGAATGGTCGATCCGATGACGCCTCTGGGCGCGATCCCGACCGCCTGGTTCCGGTCGATCGACAGTCTGGTCAGCGTGCTGCTGGCGGGCCCGCTGATCGTGCTCTGGCGGCGACAGGCCAACGGCGGCGGTGGTCCGAGCGACTATGTGAAGCTGGGTCTCGGCGCGGCGATCGCGGCGGTGTCCGCCCTGATTCTCGCGGCGGCGTCCGCCTTGGGCGAGCCCGGCCACATCAGTCCCCTGTGGCCGGCGGCGGCCTTCGCCGGCATGGGCGTCGCCTTCCTCTACTACTGGCCGACCCTGATGGCTCTGGTCTCGCGTCGCGCCCCGGCCGGGACCGGCGGAGCGATGCTGGGGGTGATCTTCATGAGTTTGTTCGTGGCCAAGACGGCGATGGGTTGGATCGGCAGCCTCTATGAGACCCTGACCCCGGCCACGTTCTGGACCCTCGACGCCGCCATTGCCGGGGCCGGCGCCCTGCTGGCCGCGGCCCTCTGGCTGCCGCTTGCGCCGCGATTGGCCGCTCAGGAGTCCTAAACGCCGCCGCCGAGGGCCTGGTAGAGCGTCGACCTTGACAGCCGAGGTGAAAAACAACAGAGCTCCGAAACAGGGTCGCCTTGAGTCTCTAAATCGGTCATAAGTGCGATGTCACCACCCGGCGTTGCGCGCCCGACCGGATGGAAAAGACACAGGTGGCGCCGGTTGCGCAAACTAACCAATCTGGCATATGCCTTAATCCGTTGAGTGCGGATCCGAGACTGGCAGCCGCTTCTGGACAGACTGAATCAGAATAATTGATCGAATGTTGTTGAAATTTACGTTTCATCGAGCGGCCGCATGGCGATGAAAGCTATGTTACCGCTCGTTATAAGGAGGCAATCGCCGTGCCGATGAAGGTTGCTTTGAGAGATGCCGTTCGCGCTAGTCCGATTGGCCCGTTGATTCGTGATTTGGTGATCGAGCCGCTAAACCGCCAGAGCCGATTGAATGAATTGGCGTCGGAATCATCAAAGAATTTGCCTGTTTTTCTCTGTCCCGTCTGTGACTACAGAGGGCCTTTCGCGAATTTCAAGAAACCTGGACATGTCTTCAGGCGTTATGCGTACTGTCCCAATTGCGGGGCGCAGGAGCGCCATCGGTTGCAGGCGCGCGTCCTTGAGGCCTTGGAACCCACGCTCAACGCCAGCGCCGGTCGCGCCCTTCATTTCGCGCCTGAGAAATTCTTCACCAAGCGGCTTCGCAAAATGTATGGGGTCTACAAGACCGCAGACCTGTTTCGTCGTGACGTCGATTTGAAGCTAGACCTTTCCAATATCGCCTTGCCCGACGAATCCTTTGACCTCGTTTATGCATCGCATGTTCTTGAGCACATCATCGACGACCGCAAGGTTCTTCGCGAAATCTACCGAATTCTGACGCCGGGCGGCATCGCCATACTGCCTGTCCCGATCACAAGCCTGACCGAAACGATTGAGTACGGACATGCCAAGCCGGAAGATGATGGCCATGTCCGCGCGCCAGCAGTGGATTATTATGATCGATACCGAGAGGTATTCGACGAGGTTACCATGTATGACTCCGATGATTTTTCGAGCGCCTCTGATGATGGCCAGCTCTACATTTTAGCGCCCAGCGAAGATGGTCGGCCCGAGGATGTAAAATACGTGGACTACGTCCCCGTTTGTCGCAAGGCGAAAACACCCTAAGGCCGCTCTAGACTCCATCACCGGAGCGTACGAAGCCGCCTTGAGGATCGGGCCATCATGAAAATAACCGCCGCCAAGGTGATCGTGACCTGCCCCGGGCGCAACTTCGTGACCCTGAAGATCGAGACCGACCAGGGGGTTTGCGGGATCGGCGACGCCACGCTCAATGGCCGGGAATTGGCGGTGGTCGCCTATCTTGAGGCTCACGTGATCCCGACCCTGATCGGCCGCGACCCGCGCCAGATCGAGGACATCTGGCAGTTCGGCTATCGCGGCGCCTACTGGCGCCGGGGGCCGGTGACCCTGTCGGCGATCGCGGCGGTGGACACGGCTCTATGGGATATCAAGGCCAAGATGGCCGGCATGCCGCTGTATGACCTGCTCGGTGGCCGAAGCCGCGACGGCGTGATGGTCTATGGGCACGCCAACGGCGCCGATCTGGCAGAGACCGTCGACGAGGTCGGCCGCTACATAGACCTTGGCTACAAGGCGATCCGCGCCCAATCGGGCATTCCAGGCCTGCGCGACGCCTATGGCGTGGGCCGGGGCAAGCTGTTCTACGAGCCCGCCGACGCCGGCCTGCCCACCGAGACGATCTGGGACACCCGCAAGTATCTCAACTTCACACCGAAGCTGTTCGAGGCGCTTCGCGCCGCCTACGGTTTCGACCACCATCTCCTGCATGACGCCCATCACCGGCTGACGCCGATCGAGGCGGCGGGCCTGGGCAAGGCGCTTGAGCCCTTTCAGCTGTTCTGGCTGGAGGACGCGACCCCCGCCGAGAACCAGGAGGCATTCAAGCTGATCCGCGCCCACACCACCACGCCGCTGGCGGTTGGTGAGGTGTTCAACACCATCTGGGACTGCAAGGACCTGATCCAGAATCAGCTGATCGACTACATCCGCTGCACCGTGGTGCGGGCGGGCGGGGTCACCCATCTGCGACGGATCGCCGACCTCGCCGCCCTCTATCAGGTGCGTACGGGTTGCCACGGCGCCACCGACCTGTCGCCGGTGACCATGGGCGCGGCCCTGCATTTCGACACATGGGTCCCCAACTTCGGCATCCAGGAATATATGCGCCATACGCCGGAAACCGACGCGGTGTTCCCTCACGCCTACACCTTCGCCGACGGCTACCTTCATCCGGGCGAGGCGGCCGGACACGGCGTCGACATCGATGAGGCCCTGGCGGCCAAGTATCCCTACCGGCCCGCTCAGCTGCCGGTCGCGAGGCTGGAGGATGGGACGATGTGGAACTGGTAGGGGCCTGACCGGGAGGGTCAGGCCGGCCAGGTTTCCGGGGCGAGCGCCAGCACATCGCCGATGAAGTGCAGGGAGCCGCAGATGACCAGGTGCGGTGGCGGGCCGGGGACGGCGAGCGCGCGGGCCAGGGCGGCCTCGACGCCGTCCGCGACCTGGGCGTTGAGGCCCTGAGAGCGGGCGGCCTCGGCCAGGGCGTCGGCGGGCGTCGCGCTCGGGGAGTGGAAGGCGGTGGTGAACACGGTCGGCGCCAGCGCCTTGAAGGCCGCGAAGAAGCCGGTAGCGTCCTTGCGACCCAGCATGCCGACGATCAGGGTCACGGGCCGGCCGTCGCGGGAGGTCAGGTCGGCGCAGGCCTCGGCCAGGGCCACGCCGGCGTGGGGATTGTGTGCGCCGTCGATCCACAGGTCGGTTCCCGCCGCCATGGCGGCGAGCGGACCGGCGGTGAGTCGCTGAAAGCGGCCAGGCCAGGACGTCGAAGCGAGTCCCCCGCCCATGGCCGCCTCGTCGATTCGGGGATCACCCAGCGCCAGCAGGGCCGCGACGGCGAGGCCGGCGTTGGCGATCTGATGGGCGCCACGCAGGGCTGGCGGCGGCAGGTCGAGCAGGCGGTCGCCGGCCTGGACGACAAGGCGGCCGCGTTCCGACCAGGCGTCGAAGTCCCGGCCCATCAGCGTCAGGGGCGCTCCGAGCGCTTCAGCCTCCGCCTCGATCACGGCCTCGGCTTCCGGCCGCTGTCGCGCCGAAACCGCCGGCCGGTCGGCCTTGATGATGCCGGCCTTCTCCCAGGCGATCTTGCCCAGTTCCGGGCCAAGCATCTCCAGGTGGTCGTAATCGATCGGGGTGATGACGCTGACCGCGGGGGCGGCGAACACGTTGGAGGCGTCGAATCGGCCGCCGAGACCGACTTCGATCAGGCACAGGTCAGCGGGCTCGCGGGCGAAGGCGTGGAAGGCCAGGGCGGTCGTGATCTCGAAGAAGCTGATCGGCAGGCCGGCGTTGACGTCTTCCACCTCGTCGATGCGGGCCGACAGCGCCGCATCCTCGATCAACCGGCCGGAAATCCGGATCCGCTCGGCGAACCGGACCAGATGCGGCGAGGTCAGCACATGCACCCTCAGGCCGGCCGCCTCGGCCATGGCCCGCAGGAAGGCGGTTGTGGAGCCCTTGCCATTGGTGCCGGCGATATGGATGACCGGGCCCATCCGCCGCTCGGGATGATCGAGCGCCGCCAGAAGGCGTTCGATCCGGCCGGTGGACAGGTCGATCAGGGATGGATGAAGGGCGCGAAGGCGCCGGATCGCGCCGTCGGAGGCGCGGATGGCGTCGTAGTCGTGTTGGGTCGGCGGGCTCAGACGGGGGCGAGGCGCGAACGCCCCATCATCAGGGTGCGGAGGATGGAGGCGAGAATGGTCGGCAGTTCCTTGCGTGTGACCACCCGGTCGACCATGCCCCTCTCGACCTGGAACTCGGCGGTCTGGAAGCCAGGCGGCAGGGTCTCGCGGATGGTGTCCTCGATCACCCGGCGGCCGGCGAAGCCGATGGTCGAGCCGGGTTCCGACAGGTGGACGTCGCCCAGCATGGCGTAGGAGGCGGTGACGCCGCCGGTGGTGGGGTCGGTCAGCACAACGATATAGGGCAGGTGAGCCCGGCGCAGACGTTGGATGGCGACGGTCGTCCGGGCCATCTGCATCAGCGACAGGGCGCCTTCCTGCATCCTGGCGCCGCCGGAGGCGGTGAACACCACGAACGGGACCTGACGCTTGACCGCCTCCTCGGCGGCGGTGACGAAGGCCTCGCCGGCGGCGGAGCCAAGGGATCCGCCCATGAAGGCGAAGTCCTGGACCAGCACCACCGCCGGGACGCCGCCGATCTCGCCGAAGGCGGCGGCCATGGCGTCGACCTGGCCGGTGGTCTTGCGGGCTGTGGCCAGGCTGGCGCGGTAGGGTTTGCCGTAGTCGAAGCCCAGGGGGTCGTCGGGCGTGCGGGGCAGGGCGATGGCGCGGCAGCGGCCACCATCAAAGGTATAGGCGAAGCGCAGGGCGGGCCGGATGCGCATGTGCCGACCGGCGGGGGTGACCCACAGGGCCGCCTCGAGATCGGCGCGATAGATCATCTCGCCGGTGTCGGGGCACTTCTCCCACAGGTTGTCCGGGGTCTCCTTGCGGGTGACCAGCTTGCGCACGCCGGGCGCGATCTTGGCCAGCCAGCCGCCGCGTCCGGGCGTGTGGGGCGCGCCGCGCGGTGGCTTGCTCTTGTCGTCGTCAGCCATCAGCCGAGCTCCTGGCCGAGCGAACGGCGTCGCCGAGCCCGGCGGCGAGCGCGAGGACGCGCGCGGCTGGGTCGGCGCCCTCGGACATGGCGTCGGCGATGGCGTCGACAAAGGCCGAGCCGACCACGGCGGCGTCCGCCACCTGGGCAATGGCGGCGGCCTGTTCTGGCGTGCGGATGCCGAAACCGACGGCCACGGGCAGGCCGCTGGCGGCCCGCACCCGCGCCACCGCCGGGGCGACGTCGACGGCCACCGCCGCCTTGGCCCCGGTGACGCCAGCCACGGACACATAATAGACGAAGCCGCGGGTCCGTCGGGTGACGATGGCGAGGCGGGCGTCATCGGTGGTGGGGGTGGCCAGGCGGATCAGGTCGACGCCGTGGCGATCGAGGGCGTCGGCCAGGGGATCGGCCTCCTCGGGCGGGCAGTCGACGGCGATCAGACCGTCCACGCCGGCTGTCGCCGCCGCCGCGGCGAAGGCCTCGAATCCGACGCTGAGGATCGGGTTGAGATAGCCCATCAGCACGATGGGCGTGACCGTGTCGGTCTCGCGGAACTTGCCGACCAGATCGAACACCCCGGCCAGGGTCATGCCGGCGGCCAGGGCGCGCAGGGCGGCGCGCTGGATCGGCGGGCCGTCGGCCATGGGGTCGGAGAAGGGAATGCCCAGCTCGATCAGGTCGGCGCCGGCGGCCGGCAGGCCGTGGAGGATGCGCATTGCGGTCCCGGGTTCCGGATCGCCGGCCATCACATAGGCGACGAAACCCGCGCGGTTCTCCCGCGCCAAGGCCTCGAAGCGGGCCTTGATGCGGCCGCCGGCCGGTGTGGCCGTCATCCGGCCACTCCCGTGAGACCAATGCCCATCCGGGCGGCGACGGTGGCCAGGTCCTTGTCGCCGCGGCCAGAGAGATTGAGCACCACGATGCCGTCCTTGCCGACCTCCGCGCAGACCTCGGGCAGACGGGCCAGGGCGTGGGCCGATTCCAGCGCCGGCACGATCCCCTCCAGCCTGGCGCACAGCTTGAACGCCTCAAGAGCGTCTTCGTCGGTGGCGGTCAGGTAGCGTACCCGGCCCACATCGCTGAGCCAGGCGTGCTCGGGACCGATGCCGGGATAGTCGAGCCCCGCGGAGATCGAATGGGCCTCGGTGATCTGGCCGTCGGCGTTCTGCAGCAGATAGGTCTTGTTGCCGTGGAGCACGCCCGGGCGCCCGCCGTTGATCGCCGCGGCGTGGCGGTCGGTGTGCATGCCGTCGCCGGAGGCCTCGACGCCGAACATCTTCACCGACTCGTCGTTGAGGAAGGGGTGGAACATGCCGATGGCGTTGGAGCCGCCGCCGACGCAGGCGACCAGGGCGTCGGGCAACCGGCCTTCCGCTTCGAGCAGCTGGGCGCGGGTCTCGACGCCGATCACCCTTTGGAAATCCCGCACCATCATCGGATAGGGGTGCGGACCGGCCGCCGAGCCGATGATGTAGAACGTGTCGCCGACATTGGTGACCCAGTCGCGCATCGCCTCGTTCATGGCGTCCTTGAGGGTGGAGGCGCCGCTGGTGACGGGCCGGACCTCGGCGCCCAGCAGGTTCATGCGCAGCACGTTGGGCGCCTGACGCTCGACGTCGACCGCGCCCATGTAGACGACGCAGGGCAGGCCGAAGAGGGCGCAGACGGTTGCCGTGGCCACGCCGTGCTGGCCGGCGCCGGTCTCGGCGATGATGCGGGTCTTGCCCATCCGCCGGGCCAGCAGGATCTGGCCCATGCAGTTGTTGATCTTGTGCGCGCCGGTGTGATTGAGCTCCTCGCGCTTGAGGTAGACCTTGGCCCCGCCGAAATGCTCGGTCAGCCGGCGGGCGAAATAGAGCGGGCTCGGCCGGCCGACATAGGTCGACAAATAGCCGCCCAACTCGGCCTGGAATTCGGCATCGTCGCGGGCGGCCTCATAGGCCTGCTCCAGCCGCAGCACCAGCGGCATCAGGGTCTCGGGCACATAGCGGCCGCCATAGTCGCCGAACCGACCATGGGAATCGGGATAGGCCAGATAGTCGTTGAGGCGTGCCGGGCGGGGCAGGGTTTCGGCGGAGGTCATCGTGTCAGGCTCGTCGAACCGCCTCGAGAAAGGCTCCAATAAGAGCCGGGTCCTTTAGTCCCGCGCCTCGCTCCACGCCAGAAGAAACGTCGACCATCGGCGCGCCGGAAAGCCGCACGGCGTCGCCGACGTTCCAGGGATCGAGGCCGCCGGCCAGGAACCAGGGCCGCGAGAACCGCCGGCCGGCCATCATCGCCCAGTCGAAACGCGCGCCCATACCCCCCGGCAGAGCCGCGCCAGGCGGCGTTTTCGCGTCGAACATCAGATGATCGACAAGGTCGTCGTAGCCGCCCGCGGCGTCGAGATCGGCCGCGTCCGACACCGACAGAACCTTGATCAGTCCGCAGGGAACCTGGCGTCGGATGTCTGCGACACGGGCTGGGGACTCCTTGCCATGCAGCTGGATGAGATCCGGCGCCAGGATGGCGACGAGGCGCTCGAGCAGGGCGTTGTCTGGATCGACCGTCACCGCCACGATCTTGGCCTTGGCCCGAACCGGGGCGGCGAGGCGGACGGCCGCGTTGGGGTCGATGTCGCGAGGGCTGGCCGGGAAAAACAGGAAACCGATGAAGGCCGCGCCGCCGGTCACGGCGGCGTCAACCGCCAGCCTCGTCGACAGGCCGCAGATCTTGGTCTTGGTCATGACAATGAGGGGGCCGGCTTCAGTCGCCGGCGGACCGGGTCGCAAGCAGATCCCTGATCTCGGTGAGCAGGGCCTCGGACGGCGTCGGGCCGGGAGCCGCTTCGGGCGGCGCCGCGATCGGGCGGCGGAGGGCGTTGACGCCCTTGACGGTCAGGAAAATCACCACCGCCACCACCAGGAACTGGATGAGGGTGTCGAGGAACACACCGTAGCGGATGGCGACCTCGGCTGTCTTGGTCGCCGCGTCGGCGGGCTTGAGGATGACCTTGAGGGCTGAGAATTCGACACCGCCGAGCATGAGCCCGATTGGCGGCATGACCACATCGGTGACCAGGCTGGTGACGATCTTGCCGAACGCTCCGCCGATGATGACCCCGACGGCGAGATCGACGACGTTGCCGCGGGCGATGAACTCGCGGAACTCTTTGAACACAGACACTGGGAGATTCCCTTCAGTCGGCGTTGAGGCGGGTCCTCAACTCCTTGCCGCTCTTGAAGAATGGCACATGCTTGGCCTTGACGTGAACCGTTTCGCCGGTTCGCGGATTGCGCCCCGGACGGGCCAACCGGCTGCGAACCGAGAAGGCGCCGAAGCCCCTGAGCTCAACCCGCCCGCCGGCCTCAAGGGCTTCGATCATCGATTCGAGGATCACGGACACCACCCGCTCGACGTCGCGTTGAGTCAGGTCGGGGTTTTCGGCCGCCAGCGCCGCGATCAGTTCAGATTTGATCATATCGCTCACGCCCCCCACAAAGGCGATTGTTGCCCGCAGTGTTACAAGATTCGCGAACCGCCTGACGGGTCGGACATCTTCTGGTCCGATCCCGGCGACGATCCCGAAAGGTGAAACGCGCCGCCGTCCGCGAGGGACGACGGCGCGGTGACGCTTACTCTTTGTTAGACGCCTTTTCCCGCAGGGCGGCGCCGAGGATATCCCCCAGCGAAGCTCCGCTGTCGGAAGAGCCGAACTTCTCGATCGCTTCCTTGTCTTCGGCCATTTCCAGGGCCTTGACCGACAGGGAGACGCGCCGCGCCGCCTTGTCGACGTTGGTCACCTGGGCGTCGAGACGGTCGCCGACGGCGAACCGTTCCGGACGTTGCTCCGACCGGTCGCGCGACAGGTCGGACTTGCGCACGAAGGTGGTCATGGGGGCGTCGTCGGAGCCGAACTTGACTTCGATGCCGCCCGACGTGATCTCGATCACCGTGGCGGTGACGGTCTGTCCCTTGCGGAAAACGTCGCCGCTCATCGGATCGCCCGACAGTTGCTTGATGCCCAGGCTGATGCGTTCCTTCTCGACGTCCACGTCCAGAACGCGAGCCTTGACGGTCTCGCCCTTGGGGTAGCGCGAAATGGCTTCTTCGCCAGCGACGTTCCAGTCGATGTCGGAGAGATGCACCATGCCGTCGATGTCGTTGTCCAGGCCGATGAACAGGCCGAACTCGGTGGCGTTCTTGACTTCGCCCTCGACCGACGAGCCGACCGGGTGCTGCTCAAGGAACACTTCCCAAGGATTGCGCATCGCCTGCTTGAGGCCGAGGCTGACGCGGCGCTTGGAGGCGTCGACGTCGAGGACCACGACTTCCACTTCCTGCGAGGTGGAGACGATCTTGCCGGGATGGACGTTCTTCTTGGTCCAGCTCATTTCCGACACGTGCACCAGGCCCTCGACCCCGGCTTCCAGCTCCACGAAGGCGCCGTAGTCGGTGATGTTGGTGATGCGGCCGGTCAGCTTGGCGCCGGGCGGGTACTTGGCTTCCACGCCGTCCCACGGATCGGACTGGAGCTGCTTCATGCCCAGGCTGATGCGCTGGGTGTCGGGGTTGATCTTGACGATCTGCACCTTGACAGTGTCGCCCACGGCCAGGACCTGGCTGGGGTGGGAGACGCGCTTCCAGCTCATGTCGGTGACGTGCAGCAGGCCGTCGATGCCGCCGAGGTCCACGAACGCGCCGTAATCGGTGATGTTCTTGACCACGCCGTCGCGGACTTCGCCTTCCTGCAGCTGGCTGACCAGCTCGGTGCGCTGTTCGGCGCGGGCTTCTTCCAGGATGGCGCGACGGGAGACGACGATGTTGCCGCGCGGGCGGTCCATCTTCAGGATCGCGAACGGCTGTTCCTTGCCCATCAGCGGGCCGACATCCCGCACCGGGCGGATATCGACCTGCGAGCCGGGCAGGAAGGCCGAGGCGCCGCCGAGGTCGACGGTGAAGCCGCCCTTAACCCGGCCGACGATCGAGCCCATCACCGGCTCGTTCTTGGCGAACACGCCTTCCAGGCGGGTCCAGGCCTCTTCGCGGCGGGCCTTGTCGCGGCTGATCACCGCTTCGCCCAGGGCGTTCTCGATGCGCTCCAGGAACACCTCGACGGTGTCGCCGACCTTCAGGGTGGGCTTCCCGGCGTCGTCGACGCCGAATTCCTTCACCGGGATGCGGCCCTCGGTCTTCAGACCGACGTCGATGATCGCGAAATCCTTCTCGATCGCGGCCACCAGGCCCCTGACCACGGTGCCTTCGGCGAAGTCGCGTCCGCCCATGCTCTCGTCGAGGAGAGCTTCAAAGTCGCCCCGCGAGGGGTTCATGCTCATGTCGTCAGCCATTGTGTTTCTTGCTACTCGCCTTGCGGAAATCCCACAGTGCGTTTTCGCACCTTGGGCGTTGATTTAAATTTGTCGGGGTTTTTCAGCGCCTTCGGTCGTCGATGGTTCGGCGCGATGGGATTGACCGTTCAGGATTTCTCCCACCGGCCGCGCGACGCCTCGACGATGCGCAAGGCCGCATCGAAGGCAGCGTCTATATCGAGGTCGGTGGTGTCGAGCAAGGCCGCATCCGGCGCGCGCACCATGGGCGCGGCGGCGCGATCACCGTCGCGTGCGTCGCGGCGGCGAATATCATCAAGCACGTCTTCCAGACTCGCCGATTCGCCCTGAGCGCGCAATTGGGCGTGCCGACGGCGCGCGCGGGTCTCCGGCGTGGCGGTGACATACAGTTTGCAGGGGGCTTCGGGAGCGACCACCGTGCCGATGTCCCGGCCGTCGAGGATGGCGCCGCCGGGGCGGCGGGCGAAGGCGCGCTGGGCTTCCAGCAGGGCGTTCCTTACCGCCGTGTGCACCGCCACCCGGCTGGCGGCCTCGCCCGCGGCCCGGGTGCGCAGGGCGTCCGATCCCAGGTCGTCGAGATCCAGTCCCCGCGCCGCCGCCCCCGCCGTTGAGTCGTCGTCGAGGTCGCCGCCGGCCTGTTCCACGGCCACCCCGACCGCCCGGTAGAGCAGGCCGGTGTCGAGCACCGGGAGGCCGAGCCTCCGGGCCAGGAAGGTGGCGATCGACCCCTTGCCGGATGCGGCGGGGCCATCGATGGCGACGATGAAGCCGGCGCGGTCGGCGGGCCCCGTCATCCCGCGTCGATCCGGGCGCCGAGGCCCCGCATCAGGGCTCCGAAGCCGGGGAAGCTGGTGGCGATCATCGCCGCCTCGTCGATGGCGACCGGCTCGCGGGCGGCCAGGCCCAGGACCAGGAAGCTCATGGCGATGCGGTGGTCGCCGTGGGTGGCGACCCGGGCGCCGCCAGCGACGGCGTGATTGGCGTCCTTTGTCCCGACCACGATCAGCCCTTCAGGCTCCTCCTCGACCTGCACGCCGCAGGCGGCGAGGCCGGCGGCCGTCAGGGCGATGCGGTCGCTCTCCTTGACGCGCAGTTCGCCAAGGCCGCGCATCACCGTCGGGCCGGCGGCGAAAGCCGCGGCCATGGCCAGGATGGGATATTCGTCGATCATCGAGGCGGCCCGTTCGGCGAGGACCTCGACGCCCACCAGGCTGGAATGGCGAGCGGTGACGTCGCCCACCGACTCTCCGCCGGAATCGCGGACGTTATCGATCGAAAGATCGGCGCCCATTTCGCGCAGGGTTTCGAACAGGCCGGTGCGCAGCGGATTGAGCAGGACATTGGTCACCGTCACCGCCGAGCCGGGCGTGATCAGCGCGGCCACCAAGGGGAAGGCGGCGGACGATGGATCGCCCGGCACATCGACGGCGACCCCGGACAGGGTCTGGCCGCCCGCCAGGACGATCGTCCGTCCGTCAGGACCGTCGATGGCGTCGACCCGGGCGCCGAACGCCCGCAGCATCCGCTCTGTGTGGTCGCGAGTCAGCACCGTCTCGGTGACCCGTGTCTCGCCCGAGGCGTTGAGTCCGGCCAGCAGGATCGCGGACTTGACCTGGGCCGAGGGTTCCGGAGGCGAATAGTCGATTCCGGCAAGGCTGCCGCCGCGCAGGCTCAGAGGCAGGCGGTTTCCCTCCCGGCTGATCCAGGTCGCGCCCATCAGGCCCAGGGGCTTGAGCACCCGGCCCATCGGCCGGCCGCGCAGGCTGGAATCCCCCGTGAAGGTGACGCCCAGGGGAAAGCCGGCGGCGGCCCCCATGATCAGGCGCACGCCGGTCCCGGCATTGCCGCAGTCGACGATGTCGACCGGTTCTTTCAGTCCGCCAGAGCCGGTGACGCGCCAGCGGCCAGGACCCAGCCGGTCGACGCCTGCGCCGAAGGCGACCATGGCGGCGGCGGTGCGGCGGACATCCTCGCCCTCGAGCAGCCCCCCGATATCGGTGACGCCCCGGGCCAGGGCGCCGAGGATCAGGGCGCGGTGGGAGATCGACTTGTCGCCCGGAGCGGTGACGGTCCCGGTCAGGGCGCCGTCGTGGCGGGCGATCATTCCGGGCGGGGCCGCGGCGGGTTGGGTCCGGGCCGGGTCGGTCATGGGCAGGCGCTTCATGGGCTGGAAAAGGGGAATGCTTTTGACAGTGG
>CAIQDO010000290.1 GCA_903870555.1 uncultured Caulobacteraceae bacterium | reverse complement strand
GTCGGCCCGCAGCACCTGGTGCGGCTCGCGGAAGAACCCGATCAGGCGCCAGCTCGTGATCGCGGTCAGCTCCCAGAACACGTAGAGCAGGATGAGATTCCCGGAGAAGACCAGGCCCATCATCGAGCCTATGGCGGCGACAGCGAACACGCCGTTGGCGAGACCCAGGACGAACACCGTCGGGGCCAATGGCCAGCCGAGGCCCACGACGCTGGCCGCGGACAGTCCCGCCAGAGCCAGGGCGGAGCCGACGCAGCCGGCCACCGTCCAGGTCCGCATCCAGGCGGCGCGGCGATCGCCGAACCGCGCGCCCAGGGCGCCGACCAGGATCATGCCCAGCAGGGCGCCGCCCTTTTCGAAGCCCGTGAGCTGGGCCGATTGGGCCGGAGTCATGCCGAACACCAGACCGGCGTAGGGCTCGAGGATCAGTTCCTGGGCGCTGTAGGCGAGCATGGAGACGAAAACAAAGATGGTGAACCGCCTGGCGGTCGGATCCCGCCAGATCTCGGCGAGGACGGCGAGGAATGGGGGCCTGGTCGCGGTTTCGCCGATGTCAGTGGCGGTGATCCTGTCCAGGGACGCGGGCTCCGCGCCGCGGACGGCCAGGGCCGTGACCAGAAAGCACACGCCGGCGACGCCGGACGCCATCAAGGCCAGCCGCTGGTTCGAGAACGGCTGGAGCAGGGCGCCGGAAACGCCCGCGTAGACGATGAATCCGACGATCATCATGATCCAGGTGATCGCCGCCGCCGCGGGGCGGCGTTCCGGCGCCACGCGCACCGCCAGCAGAGCCAGCAGGGAGGTGCCGGCCGCGCCGACACCCAGCCCGACCAGGGTGAAGGCGATGAAAGCCAGCACGGCGCCGATCAGCGGCGAGCCGGCCATCAGGGTGACGGCGTCGGTCGCCATCATCGCGGCGACGGCGAGCAGGCCCATGCCGCCGATGATCCAGGGCGTCCGACGACCGCCCATGTCGGAGCCGTAGCCCCACCGTGGCCGGGACAGCTGAACGATGTAGTTCCAGGCCACGAACGCCGCCGGCAGGATGGCGGGCATGGCGTACTCGACCACCATGATGCGATTGAGGGTCAGCGAGGTCAGGGCGAACATCGCGCCGATCGCGGTCTGCACAAGGCCCAGGCGGGCGATGCCCGCCCAGGTCAGGCTGGCCGCCTTCAACGTCCCGCTCCATGCAGCCCGCCCATGGCGAAACCGCTGACCAGCATGCCCAGAACGTAGAGCAGGATGCCCGTGCCGTTGTACCAGGGCGCCAGTCGGCGCGGATCGCGCATCAGGTGGATCATCAGCAGGCACTGAGCCAGCAGCGACACCGTCACCGCCAAGGCGTTGGCCGGACAACCCCAGGCATACAGCAGGGCCACCACCACGATCTGCGGCGCCGCCATGATCACGCAGGCCAGCCAGGCGGCGTTCTCCGCCCCCAGATCGACAGGCACCGACAGGATGCCCATCTGGCGGTCACCCTCGATGGCCTTGAAGTCGTTGAGCACCATGATGCCGACGCATCCGGCGCTGTACAGCGCCGCCAGGGTGACCACGCGCGGATCCGGAAACGACCGGTTCATCACCGCCGCGCCCGTGAACCAGGCCAGGCCTTCGTAGCAGATCGCCACCGAGGCCGGTCCCCACCAGCCATTCTGTTTCAGCCTCAGGGGCGGGGCGCTGTAGGCCCAGGCGAGGGCCATGCCGAGCAGCCCAGCCCCGAACACCCAGGGGCCGAGGCCATAGGCCAGGGCCAGCGACAGAACGGTCCAGATTATCGCGATCCACAGGCCCCAGCGTCCGGGAATCCGGCCCGACGGGATCGGCCGGTTCGGCTCGTTGATGGCGTCGACCTCGCGGTCGAACCAGTCGTTGACGGCCTGGCTTGTGGCGCAGATGGCGGGGCCGGCCAGCACGACGCCGGCGACGGCCAGCGGCCAGTTCCGCGACAGGGGCGCCCCGGAGGAGACGACGCCGCACATGAACGCCCACATGGGCGGAAACCAGGTGATCGGCTTCAGCAGCTCCACGACCGCCGAGGCTGCGGGAAAACGTTGCGCCGTAGAGCGCGCAGTCTGCGGCAAGGCCAATTCGCTCATGGCCAAAGGGGTATTCTGGACACCTCGGAGTGTCAATCTGGATTGACGCTTTTGCCGATCGACGCCGAGGTCAGTCGTCGTGCGGCGCGGAGTTGACCAGCCCGAAGCGGTGCAGCTTGGAGTAGAGGCTCTGGCGGCTGAGGCCGAGTACATCGGCCGCGGAGGCCCGGTTGTCCTTGGTCAGTTCGAGCGCCGCCTCGATGCACAGCCGCTCCACCAGGTCGGTGGTTTCGCGGACGAGTTCCTTGAGTTTCACCCGGCCGACCAGTTCGGTAAGCTGCTCCACCGACCGGCCGATTTCGGGCATGGCGGCGGGGCGTTCGCTCGCGCGGCGGGCGACCAGACGGATGGTGAAGCCATAGCATCCCCCGGCGCCGTCCGGCGCGGCGACGCCGGACACCTCGGCGTCCTCCTGCTCCTCGAACGGGCCCCGTACGACGGTGTTGAAGTTGCGCACGAATCCATGGGCGCGAAGGCTGTCGAGCAGCAGGTTGCGGTCAAGGCCCGCCCGGCCGAGGTATCGACTCAGGGACTGCCCCACGACCTGGGCCTCGGCGCCGACCCTGACCAGTTCGAGGAACGCCGAATTGCCGCTGAGGATTTTCAGGGCGTCATCGGTGACCACGAAAGCGTCGGGCATGCGCTCCATGACCGCCTGCAGGCGGGCGACCGAGTCCGACACGGCGGGCGCGACATGTTCGAGCGGAGACAGGCGGACCAGGCATTGGGAGCCGCGGTCCTGTCGGAACAGCGAGGCGGACACCAGAAAGACCCGCTTCTGGCTGGTCAACCGCATGTCCGTCCGTCCGGTCTGGGCGGTGGACCGGGCCACGGTCAGCAGCGCCGCCGCCTGATCCTCGGAATCGGCGTCGAACAGCTTGATGAACGATTCACCCGTCAGCAGGGCGCGGTCGCCGCCGATCAGGATCTGGGCCGCCGGATTGGCCTCGATGATCCGCCGGGTGACCGGGTCGACAATGATCACCGCCTCGCTGGAGGTCTGGAACAGCAGGCGGTAGCGGAATTCGGAATCGCGAAGCCTTGAGTAGTCGCGCTCCATAGACTGCTGGGCGGCCACCAGCCGCTGCTGCATGTCCGTGACGGCCCGGTTGTCGCGGCCGATGGCGATCACGCGACCTTCCCGCCCGGCGTCGACGGCGAGGTATCGCACCATCAGCGAGCCCT
This sequence comes from uncultured Caulobacteraceae bacterium, assembly GCA_903870555.1. GTDB lineage: Bacteria > Pseudomonadota > Alphaproteobacteria > Caulobacterales > Caulobacteraceae > Acaudatibacter > Acaudatibacter boreus. The sequence goes on along the minus strand of CAIQDO010000290.1, from coordinate 8,190 downwards.
TCGTGGCCGTGACCTGATTGACCTCCCGCCAGCGCGTCCGCCCGTCCTGAAGGGCGTCGCGCAGCATTTCGTGAACCTTGCCCTGACTCTCCTTGGTCACGGTGTCGGACCATCGGCGGTCAAGCCAGCTTTCGGCGCCGTCCTGGGCCATCTGCTCATTGACCAGCGCCATGTCCCGAATGACGCCGTCTCTGTCGATCACCATCGCCACGTCGCCGCCGGCGGCGACGATGGTCTGCGCTACCGGAGCGTCGAGCCCCCCCAGAATGCCGCGAACGAAGGTGGCCTTTCCGGGGAGCGATGATGAAGCTCGTGCTTCCATTTTGAGCGGAAAGCCTTGGTGAGTTGCAAAGGGTCAGGCCCCGTTCGAAAGCGCACTTATCGCATTGTCGCCGATTAGCAAGGCGTGGTTGGCGACCAGCAAAGCCTCTCCGCCGCTTGCCGCGGTGGCGTCCGCGGCCACCCGGGAAACCAGTTCCGGCCGCTCGATAAGCAGGCGTCCGCCGACCAGAACGAACAGATTGGGGTTTCGCGACGCCGTCCTGACCGTGCGGATGTTCGAGGCGACTTCGGCGATATGGTTGTCGGTGCTGACCGTCATGCCGAACACATCGAACCAGTGGCCCTGCACCGTGTCGACCAGATCCTTCTTCGCCGACGAGGTCTCGACCCAGGTGCTCCATCCGGCGCGGCGGAAGAAGTCCTCTACGATATAGAGGCCGAAGACGTGCTGCTCGCCCGGACCCGGCGCGAAGAAGGCCGAGCGGGCGAGACAGGCGCGGTCGTTGGCGTCCGGCGACCTCCAGGCGATCGCCCTCATCACCTGCTGCAGGCGGCCAAGGCCCACGGTCACATCGGTGAAGGAGACGCTGTCCTCGTCCCAGTACTCGCCCAGACGGCGGGCGGCGGGAACCAGCAGCTCCATATAGATGGCGTCGAGCGACACGCCGGACTGCAGAAGATTGCCGACGAAGCCGATCAGGGACTCCGAATCCTTGGACACGACCATGCGGGCGAAGGCCTCGGTGGTCGCCTCGCCGAGGGTCGAGGCGGCGCTCACCGTCACGCCCCTGGATCCGGCGTTGCGATGGGCCAGCATCAGGCGGGGGATGATCTCGCTTTCGACCATCTTCACCAGACCGGCGACGGCGTTGGCGGGACGGCTTGGAATGTCGACGGGCCAGTCGCCGAGGCTCACGGACTCCGGCGCGGACGGCGTGATCCAGGGTTCCGAATTGGGCTGGGACGCGGATGCAATGGTGACCACGAATATCCCCCAGGTTTGGCCGCCGCGCCCTCTTGGACGCGCGCCAGAAAACATACCGTTCCTGGCCGCCTTTGGCTGGCGGCTCGAACGGCTCCTGCAACGCGCCCCTTAACCCTACGCAACTCGCTTATCGACGCGATAGCAAGCGACCTTATCAAACTTGCCGCGTCCGTAAACCCATTCTTCCCCAGGGGCAAAAAGTGTCAAGTGAAATGGACGTATGGTTGTCTTGACAATGCCTTCGGGGCGACCATAGGCTTCCTGATGTTGGGGTTCTGCCTTCGGAGAGGGGTCATGAACGCAAGGATTTCCATCGGGGGGGCAAGTGGGTTCGGCCTGGATCTTGGACTTCCGTCGCGCTCCGGCCGGATGCGCTCGCCAGCTTCGTTTCGTGGCGGCGAATCGCGCCTTGCCGACGCTATGGATGGTTGGTTCGATATGATCGCCCCAAGTCCCTGGAGCGCCCACGCGGGCCTGAGCGCGACCCGTCACGGCCGTCGCGCCAAACGGCCGCGCGAGCCCCTATACACGCCCGAGCAGCGCCTCCGGCGCGACGCCACCCCGTGGACCCTGGTGCAGGGAATCCTCGCGCCCCTTCAGTTCCTTGTCTTCGCCGTCAGCCTGGGCCTGGTCGTCCGCTATCTGCTGACGGGCGAAGGGTACCGCCTGGCGACCGCCTCGATCCTGCTCAAGACCGTCATTCTGTATACGATCATGATCACCGGCTCGATCTGGGAGAAGGTGGTGTTCGGCAAGTACCTGTTCGCCCGGGCGTTCTTCTGGGAGGACGTTTTCAGCATGCTCGTGCTTGGCCTGCAGACCGCCTATGTCAGCGCCCTGATCCTCGGCTGGGCCTCGCCGCGCGAACAGATGATGATCGCGATCGCGGCCTACGCCGTCTATGTCGTCAACGCCGCCCAGTTCGTCCTGAAGCTGCGCGCCGCCCGTCTCGATGCGGCCAGACCGCCGGCCGAAGCGGCCAATCCGGCGGGTGGAACGGCGTGACCGTCGTCCTAGACACGCTCACGCGCGGCACGACTCCCGCGCCGCCCCGCGGCCAGACATCCGTGCTGCGCGAGCGCGGCCAGCGCGAAGTGTTCTGCGGCCTGACCGGCATCGTCTGGCTGCACCGCAAGATCCAGGACGCCTTCTTCCTCGTCGTAGGGTCGCGCACCTGCGCGCATCTGATCCAGTCCGCCGCCGGCGTGATGGTGTTCGCCGAGCCTCGCTTCGCCACCGCCATCATGGAGGAACGCGATCTCGCGGGGCTCGCCGACGCCAATGAGGAACTCGACCGGGTGGTGGACGAACTTCTCGCCCGGCGGCCGGAAATCCGGATGCTGTTTCTCGTCGGCTCCTGCCCGTCCGAGGTCATCAAGCTCGACCTGTCGCGCGCGGCCCAGCGGCTTGGCCGGAAGCACGGCCCAGCCCTGAAGGTGATCAACTATTCCGGCAGCGGCATCGACACCACCTTCACCCAGGGCGAGGACGCCTGTCTGGCGGCCCTGCTGGCCGAGGCGCCGCGCGCGCCGGCCGACGCCGAACCCTCGCTGCTCGTCGTCGGCGCGCTGCCGGACATCGTCGAGGACCAGTTTCGGCGCCTGTTCGGGGAACTTGGCGTCGGCCCGGTGGCTTTCTTTCCGCCAAGGCGGTCCGGCGACATCCCGCCCATCGGCCCCGCCACCCGGGTGCTGCTCGCCCAGCCCTTTCTGGGTGACACCGCCCAGGTTCTCGAACGTCGCGGCGCCGTGCGGCTGCCGTCGCTGTTTCCCTTCGGGGCGGAGGGCACCACGGCCTGGCTTAAGGCCGCCGCCGACGCCTGGGGCATAGATCCCGCACGTTTCGACCGGGTGGTCGCGCCGGGACAGGAGCGCGCCCGCCGGGCGCTCGAACGCCATCGCGCCACGCTCGAAGGCAAGCGCCTGTTTCTGTTCCCCGATTCCCAGCTTGAGCCGCCGCTGGCCCGGTTCCTGAGCCGGGAGCTGGGCATGATCCCGATCGAGATCGGAACGCCCTACCTCAACCGCGCCCTGCTGGCCGAAGAGCTGGCCGCCCTGCCAGCCGACGTGACGATCTCGGAAGGCCAGGATGTCGACCGCCAGCTCGATCGCTGCCGCGAGGCCCGCCCAGACATGGTCGTCTGCGGCCTGGGTCTGGCCAATCCTCTCGAAGCCGAGGGAATCACCACGAAGTGGTCGATCGAACTGGTGTTCTCCCCGGTTCACGGTTTCGACCAGGCCGCCGACCTCGCCGCTCTGTTCGCGCGCCCGCTTCGGCGTCAGTCGTTGCTGCGGGTCTGAGGATGAAACTGACCGTCTGGACCTACGAAGGACCGCCCCACGTCGGCGCCATGCGCGTGGCCGCCGCGATGAAGGGCGTACACTACGTGCTTCACGCCCCGCAGGGGGACACCTACGCCGACCTGCTGTTCACCATGATCGAGCGGCGCGACCACCGGCCGCCGGTGACCTACACCACGTTCCAGGCCCGGGACCTGGGCGGCGACACCGCCGAACTGTTCAAGACCGCGGCGCGGGACGCCTACGCCCGCTACCAGCCCGACGCGATGATCGTCGGCGCCTCCTGCACCGCCGAGTTGATCCAGGACGATCCCGGGGGCCTGGCCAAGGCCGTCGGCCTGCCGATTCCGGTCCTGCCGCTGGACCTGCCCTCCTACCAGAAGAAGGAGAACTGGGGCGCGGCGGAGACATTCTACCAGCTCGTCCGCGCGCTGGCGGCGGCGCCAGCGCCGAGGGCCGAACGGCCCGAGGGCGGCCGTCCGCGCTGCAACCTGCTGGGACCCACGGCCCTGGGCTTCCGTCACCGGGACGATGTCATCGAGATCAGCCGCCTGTTGCGCCGGTTGGGGGTCGACATCAACGTGACCGCGCCTCTGGAGGCGACCGCGGACGACCTGCGCCGCCTGCCGGACGCCGACTTCAACGTCGTTCTCTATCCGGAGATCGCCGGAACGGCGGCGGCGTGGCTCGAACGCGTTCACAACCAGCCGTCGATCAAGACGGTTCCCATTGGCGTGGGGGCCACGCGCGATTTCATCGCCGAGGTCGCCGCCCTGGTCGGGGTCAGCCCGGCCAGAGCCCTGGAGGCCTGCGACTCGCACCTGCCCTGGTGGTCGCGGTCCGTGGATTCGACCTATCTGACCGGCAAGCGGGTGTTCATCTTCGGCGACGCCACCCACGCCATCGCGGCCGCCCGCGTGGCGACCGAGGAGATGGGCTTCGAGGTCGTCGGCCTGGGCGCCTACAACCGCGAATTCGCCCGCGAGGTCCGGTCGGCCGCCGAGGCCCTGGGTCTCGTCGCCCTGATCACCGACGACTATCTTGAGGTCGAGCGGGCGATTGCCGAACTGCATCCCGAACTGGTGCTCGGCAGCCAGATGGAACGGCACATCGCCAAGCGCCTGCGCATTCCCTGCGCGGTGATCTCGGCGCCGGCGCACGTCCACGACTTTCCGGCGCGTTATTCCCCGCAGATGGGGTTCGAGGGCGCCAATGTGCTGTTCGACACCTGGACCCATCCGCTGGTGATGGGCCTCGAGGAGCATCTGCTGACGATGTTCCGCGACGATTTCGAGTTCAACGACGCCGCCGGACCCTCCCATCTGGGCCATGGAGCCGCGCCACCCTCGGCGCCCGCCGCCGTCGAGGTCCCGCCCGCCGCCGCGACGGCGCCGACGATGGCCGCCGCGGCGACGCTTGCCTGGGCCGGCGACGCCCAGGCCGAACTGAACAAGATTCCCTTCTTCGTGCGCGGGAAAGCGCGCCGCAATACCGAGGCCTTCGCCGCCGAGCGCGGGATCACCCTGATCCAGATCGAGACCCTGTATGACGCCCGCAGCCACTTCTCCCGCTGATCCGCCGCCAGCCGCGGCGGTCCCGGTCCGGGTGGTGATCATCACCCTGGACAAGCACCTCAACGGGCTGTTCCAGCGCGCGTCGCAGGATCTTGCGCGGGCCGTTCCCGGCCTCAGTCTGGCGGTGCACGCCGCCACCGACTGGGCCGACGACCGCGAGTCGCTGGCGCAATGCGTCGCCGATATCGGCCGGGGCGACATCATCCTGGCCAGCCAGCTGTTCATGGAAGATCAGGTGCGAGCCGTCCTGCCCGCGCTCGAGGCCCGCCGCCCCCACTGCGACGCCCTGATCGGCGTGCTGTCCGCGGGCGAGATCGTCCGGCTGACCAAGCTCGGCGGCCTGCGCATGGACGGGTCCGACAAGGGACCGCTGGCGGTGCTCAAGAAGCTGCGCGGCTCGAAGACCAAGTCGTCCGGTTCCAGCCAGATGGCGGTTCTGCGTCGCCTGCCAAAGATCCTGAAGTTCATCCCGGGCGCCGCCCAGGACCTTCGCGCCTACTTCCTGACCATGCAATACTGGCTGTCGGGCTCGCAGGACAATATCGCGTCCATGGTGCGCTTCCTGGTCGGCCGCTACGCCGACGGGCCCCGTCGGGGCCTGCGCGGTCGCGTCGACGCTCCCGAGCCCAAGGACTATCCGGAAATCGGCCTGTACCACCCCCGCGCCCCAGGCCGGATCGTCGAGCGGGTCGAGGATCTGCCGCCACTGGATCGCGAACCGGTGGGCGTGGTCGGCATGCTGATCCTGCGGTCCTACGTGCTGGCCGACGACGGGGGGCACTATGACGGCGTCATAGAGGCGCTGGAGGCCCGGGGCCTGAGGGTGCTGCCGGCCTTCGCCAGCGGTCTCGACGGCCGGCCGGCGATCGAGCGTTTTTTCTTCGCGGACGGCCGGCCCTGCGTCGACGCGGTGGTCAGCCTGGCCGGGTTTTCTCTGGTCGGCGGCCCTGCCTACAACGACGCCCAGGCCGCCGAGGACATGCTGGCGCGACTGGACGTGCCCTATCTGTCGGGCCAGCCCCTTGAATTCCAGACGCTTGAAGGCTGGGCCGGCTCCGCCACCGGCCTGACGCCGGTGGAATCGACCATCATGGTCGCCATCCCCGAACTCGATGGCGCCATCGCGCCGATGGTGTTCGGCGGCCGGTCGGAAGGGGCGGGGAAACCCTGCGGCGGTTGCGATCGTCATTGCGTCCATGCCGAGACCCATGGCGCGCCGAGGATGTTGTCCTGCCCGGAACGGGCCGACGCCCTGGCCGACCGGGTCAGCCGGCTGGTGGCGCTGCGACGCACCGAGCGGGCGGAGCGCCGGATCGCCGTGGTGCTGTTCAACTTCCCGCCCAATTCCGGGGCGGTGGGGTCCGCCGCCTACCTCGCGGTGTTCGCCTCTCTCTACAATACGCTCAAGTCCCTCGCCGGCGCCGGCTATGACGTGCAGGTTCCAGCCTCGCCCGACGCGCTCCGGTTGACGCTGCTGGAGGGCAACTCCGCGCGGTTCGGCACCGACGCCAACGTCCACAAGCGGATCCCGGCCGAGGATCATATCCGCCGGGAACGGCATCTGGCGGCGATCGAAGGCCAATGGGGCCCGGCGCCGGGCAAGGTGCTCAGCGACGGCGGCTCGATCTTCGTGCTCGGCGCCCAGTTCGGCAAGGTGTTCGTCGGCCTCCAGCCGGGCTTCGGCTACGAGGGCGACCCGATGCGCCTGCTGTTCGAGCGGGGCTTCGCGCCGACCCACGCCTTTTCGGCGTTCTATCGCTATCTGCGCGAGGACTTTGACGCTCACGCCGTGCTGCACTTTGGCACCCATGGCGCCCTGGAGTTCATGCCGGGCAAGCAGGTCGGCCTGACCGGGGACTGCTGGCCCGAGCGGCTGATCGGCGACCTGCCGAACTTCTACCTCTACGCCGCCAACAATCCGTCCGAAGGGGCGCTGGCCAAGCGGCGGTCGGGGGCCACCCTGATCAGCTACCTGACGCCGCCGGTGTCCCAGGCCGGCCTCTATCGCGGCCTGCTCGACCTGAAAGCGACCATCCAGCGCTGGCGGGCGACGTCGCCCGAGGCCGACGCCGAACGCCTGGCGATGGAAGACCTGATTCGGGAACAGGCCTCGGCCCTCGATTTCACGCCGGGTCCGAACCGGAGCAACGATGTCATCGAAGCCATCGCCGCCAAGGTGTCCGAGGTGGAGCAGACCCTTATCCCCAGTGGCCTGCATACGGTCGGCGAGGCGGCGAGCCCGGAGGAACGTATCGATCTGCTGGCGGCCATGGCGGACGCCGGCGGCGGTCCGATCCCCGCCAAGGCCGCCATCGCGGCGATCGTCCACGGCGCGGCGCCCGAGGACGCCATCGCCCAGAGCGGCCTGAAACCGACCAAGATCAACATTGCGGTGCTCGCCGACCTGGCCCGTCACAACGCGATGCTGTCCCAGGACCACGAGCTTGGGGCGATCCTGCGCGCCCTGGACGGCGGGTACATCCGGCCGGCCCCTGGCGGCGATCTGGTCCGCACCCCGGCGGTCCTGCCGACGGGCCGCAATCTGAACGGTTTCGATCCCTTCCTGATTCCCAGCGCCTTCGCCGTTCGCGACGGCGCCCGGCAGGCCCAGCTGCTGCTCGACCGCCACCGCGCGGAGACAGGCTGCCTGCCGCAGTCGATCGCCCTGGTGCTCTGGGGATCGGACAATCTCAAGAGCGAGGGCGCGCCGATCGCCCAGGCTCTGACCCTGCTCGGCGCCAAGCCGCGTTTCGACAGCTACGGCCGCCTGTGCGGCGCGGCGCTGATCCCCCTCGCGGAGCTCGGCCGGCCGCGGGTGGACGTGGTGATGACCCTGTCCGGCATCTTCCGCGACCTGCTGGGTTTGCAGACCCGCATGCTCGCCGAGGCGGCGTTCCTCGCCGCCAGCGCCGATGAGCCGCCGGAGATGAATTTCGTCCGTCGGCACGCCCTCGACTATCAGCGGACGCAGGGCTGCGATCTGGAGACGGCCGCGCTGCGCGTGTTCTCCAACGCCGATGGCGCCTATGGGGCGAACGTCAATCAGCTG
>CAIQDO010000289.1 GCA_903870555.1 uncultured Caulobacteraceae bacterium | reverse complement strand
AGTGGTCGGCCAGGCCGGCGCCCTCGCTGGCCAGGGCCGTGGCCAGTTCGCTGAACACCGCCCGCGTCTGTTCGGCCGGCGACAGACCGCTGGCGCTGTGGCCGACGCACAGGCGGGAACTCCACAGGTGTCGCACCGCGCCCTTGCTCACCATCAGGTGGCGCCGCGACAGCCGATGCTTGATCAGGCCCGCCGGGCCGGCGAGGTGATAGGCCAACAATACCGCCTTGGCGCCGCCCGCTGGCGGCTGCTCGACGATCGACAGGGCTACCGGCCCCTCGGCGGTGTTCCCGGCCCAGTCGCCCGCCTCGACCTGGGCGATCTGGTTCTGCACGTCACTGACGAACAGACGACGGAACACCGCCGTCTCCGGCGGCAGGCCAAGGACCCCCAACGCGGCCCGGTAGCGCGTCCCGATCTGGGCGAGCTGGTCGACGAAACCCAGACCGGGGTCTGGCGAGACGACCAGAAAGCGCTCCGTACCGGCGGGCCCGGTGAAGCCCGCCGTTTCGACGCCGGCCGCGGCAAGATCGACGACGCTCATCCGGCGGCGCTCGGAGAGATCGGGCGCTGCGGAAAACACAGTTGACTGCGGTCGCGCCAGCTCGGATGGACGTAGTTGATCTCCAGCAATCGCCGTACGCCGCGGATCGGCCGCTTGTCGAAGCCGTGCCAGGTGTTGGGGCCCGGAACGAAGATCGTCGCCGAATTGAACGCCGCCGACGATCGGCCTATCGGCCGAAGGCCGCTGTCGTAGATGTCGGTGCCCCAGTCGGAGGCGTGAGGGCCAGTGCACAGATAGATCACCATCGAGCACAGCTTCTCGGGGACGTCGCAGTGCGGTCGCAGCCACGCTCCATCGAGGTCCTGGATGTATTCGATGCGCAGGTGCGAGCCCTCGGCGACGAAACCGCAGGTCTCGCCGGCCAGCAGCGCCGCATCCGGCCGCTGCAGAGCCTCCGCCAGCGCCGCGCAAACGGGGAAGTCGGCCTGCAGCGCCGGGGTCAGGAAACACCGCTTGCTATTGTCCAGGTCGCGCACCCCGCCGCAGTCGTCGATCAGCGGCGGAGCGATCGGCAGACTGATCAGAGCCTGCGCCACCGCCGCAGGCAGGACCTCGACAAGCCGCCAGTGGCGATAAGGCGTGTCCAGCTGCCGGGCATCGAGCAGCGCGCGCCGGAAATGCCGGGCCAGAGCTTGGGGCGAGACCTCGAAAACCATGGCTTGGCGTGTCTCATGCGGGGCGCCGGCCAACCTTGCTTCTTCCCCGGGGCCGACTTGATCAATGTGGCGTGCGAGATTGCCGCGCCTCCAGGCCACCGATTGGCGCGGTCCCATTCCCCAAGGGCTCGGCATTGGCGATGAACCCACCGATGGTTACGCGCGCCGCTTCCCTCTCCCGGTCTACCCCTGGCCGCCGCGGGTCCGGCCTGTCCGGCATGGCGCGAGAGGCCAAGGGCTTTGCCTTGGCGCCGTTGGCTTTCGCCCTCACCGTCGCCCTGCGCCGCGCCGCCCGCGCCAGTCCGGACGCCTTCGAGCGGCTTGGCGCCTATAGAGGCGCGGTGTTCGTCATCGCCCCCACGGAGGCGCCGGTGGATTTCGTGATGGAGCCGCGCGGCGCGGACGGCCGAATCGCCGTCCTGCCCCGGGACGTCTCGCGCCTCTGCGTCGCCCGCATCTCCGGGCCCCTGCTGCTGCTGATGGGCGTGTTCGACGGCAGTCTCGACGCCGACGGCGCCTTCTTCCGCCGCGAGATTCGGGTCGAGGGCGACACCGAGGCGATGATCACCTTGCGCAATGTCATGGACGCCGCCGACTTCCAGCTTATCGATCTGGTGCCGACACCCGCGGTCCTGCGAGCGCCGCTCGGCCGGGCGGTCGGCGGGGCCACCGGTTTCGCCCGGCGGGTGATGGAAAGGGCCGCGCGGAAATGAAATCCGGAAAGCCGGGCTCCATCGAACTGATCTGTCCTGCCGGTTCGCCGGCCATGTTGCGCGCCGCCGTCGAGGCTGGCGCCGACGGGGTCTATTGCGGCCTCGCCGACTCCACCAACGCCCGCAACTTTCCCGGCCTGAACTTCAGTCCGCGGGAACTGACAGACAGCGTCGCCTGGGCCCACGCCCGCGGCGCCAAGGTGCTGGTGGCGGTGAACACCTTCGCCCGCGCGGGCGAGGTGGACACCTGGCGCGCCTCGGCCGACGCGGCGGCGGCCGCCGGGGCCGACGCCATCATTGCCGCTGACCTGGCTGTCCTCGCACATGTCCACGCCAAACATCCGGGCACGCGCCTGCACCTGTCGGTGCAAGCCGCCGCCAGCAGCCCTGAATCGATCCGCTTCTACGCCCAGACCTATGGTGTGAAGCGGGTCGTGTTGCCCAGGGTGCTCAGCGTCGAGGAGATCGCCGCCCTGACCGCCGAGATCGACGTCGAGACCGAGGCCTTCGGTTTCGGAGGCCTGTGCGTGATGGCCGAGGGTCGCTGCATGCTGTCCTCCTACGCCACCGGCAAGTCGCCGAACCTGTCGGGCGTCTGCTCCCCACCCTCGGCGGTGGCCTATGTCGAGGAGCCGGGCGGCATGGCCGTTAAGGTCGGCGGCTTCACCGTCGACCGCTACCACGAGGGCGAATCGGCTGGCTATCCCACCCTTTGCAAGGGTCGGTTCGAGGCTCACGGGACGGCCGGCTATCTGTTCGAGGATCCGGTCAGCCTCAACGCCATGAGCATGTTGGTGGCCCTAAGCAAGGCCGGGGTGACGGCGGTCAAGATCGAGGGCCGCCAAAGGGGCAAGGCCTATGTCGCTCAGGTCACCGCGGCGTTTCGGGCCGCCATCGACGCCATGGACCGCGGCCAGGATCCGGCCCGTTTCGCCGAAAGGCTGATGAGTCTGTCCGAGGGGGGACGACAGACCGACGGCGCCTACCGGAAGACCTGGCGATGACTGTTACACCCGCCGCCGCTCCCGCCCGCCTGGAACTGGCCCTCGGGCCACTGTTCTTCCACTGGTCGGCCGTCGAGATCGGCGATTTCTACGCCCGAATCGCCGATGAGGCCCCGGTCGACCGCGTCTATGTCGGCGAGGTCGTGTGCGGCAAGCGGGCGCCGCTGGTCGACAAGGCCCTGGCCAGGGCCGGCGAGCGCCTGACAGCCGCCGGCAAGACGGTGGTGTGGTCGAGCCTGTCTCTGCCCGCTAACCGCCGTGACCGCGACGCCACCGCCCTGCTTGTCGCCGACGCGTCGCGGCGGGTCGAAGTCAACGACATGGGCGCTCTTTTCCACCGCGCAGGGCAGCCCTTCGTCGCCGGACCCCTGCTCAATGTCTATAATGAGGCCGCGGCCCACGAACTCATGTTGAAGGGATGCGAGCGGCTGTGTCCGCCGGTGGAGATGGCGCTGGAGGATGTCGGGGCCATCGCCCGACGGGTTCCCGCCCTCGAGATCGAGCTGTTTGCCTTCGGCCGCGCGCCCCTCGCGCTTTCAGGCCGCTGCTACCATGCCCGCGACGCCGGACTTGCCCGTGACTCCTGCCGTTTTGTCTGCGACCGCGACGCTGATGGCATGGCGGTGACCACCCTCGACGGCCAGAACTTCCTGGCGGTCAACGGCGTCCAGACCCTGTCGCACGGCGTCCACGTCGCCGCTGTGCCACCGGTGCAACTGCGGGACCTCGGCATCGGCGCCCTGAGACTGTCACCCCACTCGCTCGACATGGTGGCTGTCGCTGCAGCCTTCCGCGCCCTGCTCGATGACCGCATCGGCCCCGACGGCCTGCTGGCTACGCTGAATGCGCTGAACCCTCCAGGGGCGCTGGTGTCGGGCTACCTGACCGGCGCGCCGGGTTCGCGGGCGGCCTGATCTAGCCGTTGCGCTCAAGCCGGGGCGCGGCGGGGAGGGGCTGTGGACCCTGTTCCCGCTCGACCTTGCCAGTCAGTCGCGGCGGAAACGCCAAGTGGTTGTCGATCAGGCTGGTTGGCCGTGCGAAGCGTTCAAAGGCTGGCGAGCGCGACACGGTGACCTCCGGTCCCTTCACCTCGACCCCGAACCGGGAAAGGGTGACGAAGGCTCGCGACAGGGTCTCCGGAGTCATGCCCAACAGCGACGACAGCAGGCGCTTCTCATAGGGCAGGCAAATTTTGTCCACACCGCCCTGGCGTTGGCACTGAGCCAGCAGATAGTTGGCGAGGCGTTCGGCCCCGCCGCGCAACTTCTGGTTCTTGGTCGAACGGACCACGCCGTTGAGGGTGGCGGCCAGCTCTTCGGTGACGGCGAATCCGAATTCCGCGTCGGCCTTCATCGTCCGCCGCAGGGCCTCGCCTGGCAGCATCAGGATCTCGCTGCGCTCGATCGTGCGGGCCGTGGCCAGGGCGTGGGAGTCGAGAACCACCGCCGCGAGGTTGAAGGTCGAAACGGGTTGCAGAACGGCCAGGGTGGTTTCGCGGTGTTTCCAGGCGCCCTGAAGCTCGACCATGCCCTCAAGCAGTACATAGAGAAAGTCGACGGGGTCGCCTTCCAATAGCAGGGTCGTGCCGCCCGGGAAGCGCTGGAGGAAGGCGCCGACGAACAGTTCTCGCAAGGTGCGTGGCGACACCCCCGCGAACAGGGGAAGCGCCATCGCCCGGGCCTGATCGCTGTTCCTCATTGTCGAGCCGAAGCCATTTCGCTTCGTCCATCCTCTATATAAGCCGTTCCCCCACCATGCAGGCGCGCAGAGTCTTGGCGTCTCGGCCTTGATCTTCGTCAATCCACGTTACAACGAAGCTTGGTCGCCGTCACCGCTTTCCGAGTCTTTCGGCCAACACGGGCAGAGCGTCCTCCCAGCCCCCGCCCAGGGCCTGGAAAACCGCCACCTGGTCGGCGGAGATCGTCTGGTCCGACTGCGCCAGGGCCTGGTCTGCGGCCAAGGCGGTCTGCTCGGTGGTGATTAGGTCCAGGAAGCTCACGCTGCCGGCCTGGAACTGGATATTGGCCAGTCTCAGGGCGTCGTCGGCGCTGCGCTGCGCTTCCGCGAGCGCCAGGTGATGGTCCAGTTCGGCGGTATAGGCGGCGAGCGCTGTCTCGGCCTCCTTCAGCGCCCGAAGCACCACACCATCGAAACCGGCGAGGGCCGCCGAGGCCAGGCCACCGGCCTGGTGGATCCTCGCACGCGCCGCGAGGATATTGGGAAGTGTCCAGGAAAGTCCCGGGCCGACGCTATAGGTCGCCCCAGAGGTCGCGCCCAGTCCGCTCACGGTCGACGCGGCGTTATTCACCGATCCGCCAAGAGTGATCGTCGGGTAGAGATCCGCCGTGGCGACGCCGATCCGGGCCGTGGCGGCGGCCAACTGGCGCTCCGCGGCCCGCAGATCCGGGCGTCGGCGCAACAGGCTGGCTCCGTCTCCCACCGGCAGGGGCTGGGTGAGCCTGGGCGGGCTGCGGCAGGACTCGGCCTCGGGCGGAACCTGTGACGGCTCGGCGCCGATCAAGGCGGCGAGTGAGAACAGGGCGGCTCGCCTCTGTCCCTCGAGGGGCGCGATCGCCGCCCGGGCCTGGGCCAGGACCACGCCTTCCCGGTCGACGTCGAAATCGGAAAGAGCGCCGGCGTCCCGCTGCGCCCGCGTGAGATCGTATGTCTGCCGCACCAGGGCCAGGGAACGGCGCGCGACATCGAGCTGTTCGCCATAGCCGCAGATATTGGCGTAGGCGCTGGCCGTCTGGCCCGCCACGGTCACGCGGGAGACATCCTCGGCGGCCGCGATCGCTTCGGCGTTGGCGCTGGCCGCCTGGATCGCCCGGCTGATGCGCCCGAACAGGTCGACCTGATAGGAAGCGGTCATGCCGACGGCATAGCCGGTCGAGGCCGGAACGTGATTCAACACCTGCAAGGCGCTGCGGCCATAGGTCGGCCCGCCCGCGGTCAGCGTCGTGGTGGGGAACCGCCCCGCCCGCGCTTCTTCGAGAACGCCCTGGGCATAGGCCAGGTTGCCGGCGGCGACCCTAAGATCCGCGTTCTCGGTCAGGGCCCGGGCGACCAGCCGGTCGAGCACCGGATCCTGATAGAGCCGCCACCACAGAACGGGGAGGGGCGTTTCGGCCGTCGCCGTTGGGCTCCCCGAGACGAACGCGGCCTGGGCCGGCGCCGAGGCGACAGGCTTCACATAACGCGGCCCCACGGCGCATCCGGCGAGCACGGCGGCCAGGGCCGCCGCCAGGCAGGCGCTTTTCGTCGGGCGACTCATTCGCCCGCCTCCGGCTGGGCGACCTTGATCGCGGCCTTGGCCCTGCCGATTGGCCTCAACCTCGGCTTGGGCAGGCGATCGGAAAGGCCGCGGAAGACAATGTAGAACACCGGGGTGAACATCAGTCCAAAGCCGGTCACCCCGATCATGCCAAAGAACACCGCCACGCCGAGGGCCTGACGCATCTCAGCGCCCGCGCCGGAAGCGAAGGCCAGCGGCGCCACCCCGAGGATGAAGGCGAAGGAGGTCATCAGGATCGGCCGCAGGCGAGTTCGACCGGCCTCCATGGCCGCGTCGGGCCGGCTCAGCCCGCCTTCCATCTCGCCCTGGCGGGCGAACTCCACGATCAGGATGGCGTTCTTCGACGCCAGGCCGATCAGCACCACCAGGCCGACCTGGGTGAGGATGTTGTTGTCGAGCCCCCTCAGATTGACCCCGACCATCGCCGCCAACAGGCACATCGGCACGATCAGGATGACGGCGAACGGAAGGCT
>CAIQDO010000288.1 GCA_903870555.1 uncultured Caulobacteraceae bacterium | reverse complement strand
CGCGAGGGGCTGGCGCTGATGTGCCTAGCAGAAGCGTTGCTGCGCGTCCCAGACGACGCCACCCGCGACGCCCTGATCGCCGCGAAGATCGGCCCGGCCGACTGGGCGGCGCATCTGGGGCAGTCGGACAGCCTGTTCGTCAACGCCTCGACCTGGGGCCTGATGCTGACCGGCAAGCTGATCGACGTCGACAAGGAGACAAAGTCGGACGCCTCCGGCTTCGTCATGCGACTGGCTGGGCGGATGGGCGAGCCGGTGATCCGCGCCGCGGTAGCCCAGGCGATCCGCATCATGGGCGAGCAGTTCGTGCTTGGGCGCACCGTTCAGTCGGCCCTGGCGCGAGCCAAGGCCGAGGGGGCCTTCTGCTCCTTCGACATGCTCGGCGAAGGCGCCCGTACCGCCGCGGACGCCGCCCGCTACGAAGAATCCTACGCCGCGGCGATCGAGACGGTGGGCAAGGCCTCGCGCGGCGCCGGGCCGGAAGCCGGCCACGGGGTGTCGGTGAAGCTGTCGGCCCTCAGTCCGCGCTATGAGGCGACACAGGAGGCCAGGGTGTGGGCGGAACTCTATCCTCGCCTGAAGCGTCTGGCGCTGATCGCCGCCCGTCACGACCTTAACTTCACAATCGACGCCGAGGAGGCCGACCGTCTGGTGCTGTCGCTGAAGCTGCTGGACGCCCTGGCTCGGGAGGCCGACCTCGGCGCCTGGCAGGGCTTGGGCTTGGCGGTGCAGGCCTATCAGAAGCGCGCACCCGACGTGATCGCCGGCCTGGCGGACCTGGCGCGGAGCTCCGGCCGGCGGCTGATGGTGCGTCTGGTCAAGGGCGCCTACTGGGACACCGAGATCAAGCGCGCCCAGGTGGCTGGGCGGCCCGACTATCCGGTCTATACGACCAAGCCGGGCACCGACCTCAGCTACCTCGTCGCCGCCAAGGCGCTGATCGAGGCGTCGCCACATCTCTACGCCCAGTTCGCCACCCACAACGCCCATACCCTGGCGGCGGTGCGGTCGATGGCCAGGCGGCGCGGCGTCAAGATTGAACACCAGCGGCTGCACGGCATGGGCGAGGCCCTGTACAAGGCGGCGGCCGACCTTCATGGGGCCCCTAAGCTGCGGATCTACGCCCCGGTGGGCGGCCATGAGGACCTGTTACCCTATCTTGTGCGGCGACTGCTGGAGAACGGCGCCAACACCTCATTCGTCCACGCCCTGCTGGACGAGCGGGTGCCGGTGGAACAGGTGGTGGTCGACCCGATCGGCGCCGTCGAGGCCCAGCCCGGGCCGCACCCGCGCATCCCGACGCCGCGCAACCTCTACGGCGACCGGCTGAACGCCGCAGGCGTCGATCTTTCGATCACCGAGGAGCGCGACGCCCTTGTCGCCGCCGTGGTCGCCCTGCCGCCGCTGGGCCAGATCGCCGACGCGACAGCGGCCGAGATCGACGCCGCCTTCGCCGCCGCCCGGTCCGCACAGCCGGCCTGGGACGCCCTCGGCGGCGCCGGCCGGGCCGACGTGCTGCGGTCGATGGCGGGTAAGCTTGAGGCCCATCGCGACACCCTGATCGCGCTGTGCGCGCGGGAGGCAGGCAAGACCCTGGCCGACGGCGTCGCCGAGGTGCGCGAGGCGGCGGACTTCTGTCGCTACTATGCGATGCTCGCCGAGCGACAATTCGGGCCGCCCGAGGACCTGACCGGACCGGCTGGGGAGACCAACACCCTGGAACTTCATGGCCGGGGCGTGTTCGCCTGCATTTCGCCGTGGAACTTCCCCCTGGCGATCTTCACCGGTCAGATCGCCGCCGCCCTGGCCGCGGGCAACGCGGTGCTGGCCAAGCCGGCGGAACAAACCCCGCTGATAGCCGCCGAGGCTGTGCGGCTGTTCCTGGAGGCCGGCCTGCCCGGCGGACTGCTACATTTGGTTCCCGGCCCTGGCGAGACCGTCGGCGCCGCCCTGATCGGTCACCCGTCGCTCGACGGCGTGGCCTTCACCGGCGGCACGCGAACCGCCTGGACCATTAATCGCCAGCTGGCGGCGCGAAACGGGCCGATCGTTCCGTTCATCGCCGAAACCGGCGGACTCAACGGGATGTTCGTCGACACCACCGCCCTGCGCGAACAGGTGATCGACGACGTGATCGCCTCGGCGTTCGGCTCGGCCGGACAGCGCTGCTCGGCGTTGCGGATCCTGTTCCTGCCACGCGAGACCGCCGACAGTCTGATCGATGGAATTGCGGGGGCGATGGACGCCCTGGTGCTCGGCGATCCCGGCAATCCGAAGACGGACGTCGGCCCGGTCATCGACTCCGAGGCCAAGTCGACGCTGGAGGCGCACCTGGCGCGGCTGAACCGCGAAGCCATGGTGATCAAGACCCTCGATGTGCCGGACTTTTCATGGACCTTCTTCGGGCCGGTCATGGCGGAAATCCCCTCGGCCGATTTTCTGGAAGGCGAGGTGTTCGGCCCGATCCTGCATGTGGTGCG
>CAIQDO010000287.1 GCA_903870555.1 uncultured Caulobacteraceae bacterium | reverse complement strand
TCGGATCCCTGCATACCGCGGGCGGCAACCCACCCGTCAGCCACTATGGCTGGACCAACGGCGGGAGTCATGGCTACCACTACGAGACGTCGACGAATTCGGGTTACTTCAACGCGCCGACGAGCCTGGCGGATGGCGTGTCGCCGACTCGCCTTCTGTCGACCGACCGCACCAGCTTCCAGATCTATGTCGAAAACGCCGTGGGCCGGGTTCTTATCGACGCTCAGGGTGACTATGGCGCCGCCGTCTACTCGGTCACCGGGGTTCCCGAGCCGGCGAGCTGGGCGCTGATGATCGGCGGGTTTGGCATGATCGGCGCCGCCGTGCGGCGGCGACGCGTCGCGGTCTCCTAATGGGCGTACAGCGCCCCGGGCAACGCGCCGACCACCGCCGCGGTCATGCAGGTGGCCAGAAAGCCGCCCATCATCGCCTTCCACACCATGCCCATCACCTCGAGGCGTCGCTCGGGAACCAGCACCGAATAGCCGGCGACGTTAATGCCGACCGAGGCGATGTTGCCGAAGCCGCACAGGGCGTAGGTCATGATCACCCGGGTGCGGTCGCTAATCACGCCCGGCGCGAGGTGGCTGAGGTTGGCGAAGGCGGTGAACTCGGTCAGCACCAGCTTGACGCCCAGCAGGCCGCCGGCGGCGGGCGCCTCCTTCCAGGGAATGCCCATGGTCCAGGCCAGGGGCGAGAACAGCAGGCCCAGCACCCGCTCGACGCTCAGCGGCGCGCCGCCGACGGCGGGGGCCAGACCCAGCAGGCCGTTGACCATGGCGATCAGGGCCACGAATACGATCAGGGTGGCGCCGACGTTCAGGGCGATCTGCAGGCCGTCCGAGGTGCCCTTGATCAGGGCGTCGATGGAGCTCTCGTAGTTTTTCAGGTCGGCCAGATCCAGCGCCTGCGGCGTCTCGCTCGCCGGGTCGCGGGGCACCAGGATGCGGGCCAGCAGCACTCCGGCCGGGGCCGAGATCAGCGAGGCGGTGAGCACGTGGGCGGCGGCGTTGGGCAGCACATCGTGCAGGATGGTGGCGTAGGCCACCACCGTCGAGCCGGACACGCAGCTCATGCCGACCGTCAGCAGCAGGAACAGTTCCGAGCGGCTGAGCGAGGCGAGATAGCCGCGGATGAAGATCGGTCCCTCGACCTGGCCCATGAAGATTGTGGCGGCGGTGGCCAGGGCCGGCGGGCCGCGCAGGCCCATGGTCTTCTGGAACAGCAGGCCGAAGCCCTCGGTCAGCCACTTGAGGATCTTCCAGTGCCACAACAGCGCCGACAGGGCGCAGATCACTAGGATCACCGGCAGGACGTGGAAGGCGAACACGAACAGGGCCTGCGGGTTCTTGACGTCGTAGGGCTGGCCATTGCCCCCGGCCAGGAAGCCGAAGACGAAGGACACGCCCGCGTTGGTGGCGTTCGCCAGACCATCGACCGCGTGCCCCGCCCCGACCAGCACCCCGCGCGACGCCGGCAGGCCGAACAGGATCGCCACCAGCACCGCCTGGGCCGCCACGGCGCCCAGCGCAAGCTTCCACGGAAACCCGCCCCGCCGTTCCGACACCGCCCAGCAAAGGCCGGTGATCACCACCACCCCAAGAAGGCTCTGGGCGTTCTGAAGCTGAAACATTCGAATCCCCTGCGAAGCCGCACCGTGATTGTGACAGGCCCCCGATGGCAAGCCCTGTTTGGGGGGCGCTAGAGTGTCAGTGACCAGGAGACTACAGATGACCACCGTCAGACCGCTCGTGATCGCCGGCGCCACCGGTTATGGCGTCTGGCCGGACAATAGTCTGGAAGGCGCCCGACGCTGCCTCGCCGAACCGGTCGACGGGATCGAGATCGACGTCCTGCTCAGCGCCGATGGGGTGGTGGTCGCCCACCACGACTACCGGCTGAGTCGCCACGCCGCGCGCCTGGAGGGGGCCTTCCTTGAGAGCCGGGGCCCGATCGTGAAGGCTCTGACCCTGGCCGAGCTCCGGCGTTACGATGTCGGCGCCCTGCGCCCCGGGTCGGACGCCGCGGCCCGCCAACCCCACCGCGCGCCGCTCGACGGTGTGCGCATTCCCACCCTGTCCGCGATTCTCGAAACCCTGGCCGGCGCCGACGGCCCGCGCCGCTGGCTCTACATCGAGATCAAGACCGATCCCCAGGACCCGGAGGTCAGCCCGGACGTCGAGACGATCGTCGAGGCGACGCTCGATGCGGTCGAGGCGGCGGGATGGCGGGACAGGACGAAGGTCATCGCTTTCGACTGGCGGGCGGTTCGGCTGGTCCGCGAGTGGGCGCCCGACTTGGCCACCGCCCACCTGACCATTCCGGCGGCCCTGGCCGGCCGGGTTAAGCCGCTGGCCAATGGCGACTCACCCTGGGCCGACGGCTGCGATCCCCGCCATCACGGCGGCTCCGATCTGGCGGCGATCGTGGCGCATGGCGGGATGGAGTGGTCCCCCCACTACACCGAGGTCACGGCCGAAGGGATGGCCGAAGCCGCCGCGCTCGGTCTGAAGGTCGGTCCATGGGGCCTGTCCGCCAGTGCCGACATCGACCGGATGCTCGACCTCGGGGTCTACAGCGTCACCGTGTCCGGGCCGGGATGGGGGGGTCAGTCCCGCGCCGGCCCCTCAAGTTCGCTGACCAGGTCGCCACGGCCGTAGACCTTGTCCAGCACCGCGGTGATCGCCGCGGCCGCCACCACCACCGTGCGGTTGGCCGCGCCGTCATAGGCGAAGGCGCCCGCGAAGGAGGCCTGGTTGCCGTCAAAGGCGACGCCGATCATCCGCCCCTGGGCGTCCACCACCGGGGAGCCGGAATTGCCGCCGACGATGTCGTTGGTGGTGACGAAGTTCAGGGTCAGGCCTGTATCGAGTGTCGGACGGGCCGAGAGCCAGCGGTCCGGCAGACGCCGGGGATCGCTGTCGGTGGCATGATCAAAGAGGCCCGCCACGGTCGTGAACGGCGCGATCGGACCGCTCGCGGCGCGCCAGCCCTCGACCCGTCCGAAGCTGATCCGAGGCGAAAAGGTGGCGTCCGGATAGACCGTTTCGCCGCGCACCGCGAAACGGATCCGGGCGATCCGTTCCGACGCGCCTTCGGTCGGCCCCAGCACCCTGTTTTCCCACGCCTGCCGGGCGTCGCGCGACAGGGCGTCGGTCCTGCGCACGAAGGCGATCAGG
>CAIQDO010000286.1 GCA_903870555.1 uncultured Caulobacteraceae bacterium | reverse complement strand
CGATGTCATCGATCCTGACGGCCCATCCGCACCTGATGGCCTATATTTCCCAGGTCGCGCGATCGCTGCTGTCGCTGGCGCTCATCGTGGCGATCTTCACGCCCCTGGAACATTTCTTTTCGGTGCGAAAGGCCAAACTCTTCTACCCCGGCTGGAGCACCGATTTCGTGTGGTATTTCGTCAGCGCGATCGCGGGAGTGATCCTGCTTGGTCCGTTGGTGGCCTTTTTCGCCTGGGGCGCCCACGCCATGCTGCCGCCTGGTTTCACAGCCGCCGTGGGCAGCCTGCCCCTCGGCCTGAGGATGATGCTGGCGATGATCGTCGGCGAGATCGGCTTCTATTGGGGCCACCGCTGGAGCCACGAGATCCCGCTGCTTTGGCGTTTCCACGCGATCCACCACAGCGCCACCCACATCGGCTTCCTTGTCAACACCCGGGCCCACCCGGTCGACATGGTGTTCACCCGGCTGTGCGGCATGGTGCTGCTCTACGCCACGGGCCTGACAGGCCTGACCGGTCCGCACCCGACGCTGATTCCGGCCCTGGTGCTGTTCGTCGGCTCGATGTGGAGCTTCTTCATCCACGCCAATGTGCGCTGGAGGCTCGGCCCCTTCGAGGAAATCTTGGCGACCCCGGCCTTCCACCACTGGCACCACACCCTTGAGGACCACAAGGACCACAACTACGCGTCGATGCTGCCGGTGATGGACCGCGTCTTTGGCACCTTCTACCTGCCGAACACCTGGCCGGAGGCCTATGGAACCTCAACGCCGATGCCGGACACCGTCACGGGCCAACTGATCGAGCCGTTCGCGCCGCGACCTATCGTACCAGCGCGCTGACTTCCGCCACCTCCTCGGCGGTCAGGGACCAGGCCGCGGTCGCCGCATTGGCCGCAACCTGCTCCGACGAGGTCGCCCCGGCGATCACCGACGACACCACCGGATGACCGAGCAGCCAGGCGAAGGCGAGATCCAGCATGCCGTGGCCGCGGGCCTCGGCCCAGGCGGTCAGGGCTTCCACCTTGTTGAAGGCCGTATCGCTCATGGCCGCGGCGCCCCTCTTGCCCCAGGCCGCCAACCGCGTGCCTTCGGGCGGCGGCTCGCCCCGGCGGTACTTGCCGCTGAGCAGACCCGAGGCCAGGGGGAAGAATGGCAGGAAGCCGAGGCCGAAACGCTCGCACGCCGGCAGCACCTCCGATTCGACCCCGCGTTCGAGCAGGCTGTAGTTGTTCTGCGCTGAAATGAACCGCGTCAGGCGCCCGATCCGCGCCGTCCAGTCGGCGTCAGCGATCTGCCAGCCGGCGAAGTTCGAACAGCCGACATAGCGCACCTTGCCGGCCGTGATCAGGTCGTCGAGCGCCCGCAGGGTCTCGTCCACCGGCGTGTCCGGATCGGGGCGGTGGATCTGCAGCAGGTCGATGTGATCGGTTCCCAGCCGTCCAAGGCTCGCCTCCACCGCCCGCACGATGTAGCGGCGCGAGCCGCCGCCGCTGTAGGGCGCCGCGCCGAGGGGAATGCCGAACTTGGTGGCCAGGACAATATCGGCGCGCCTGGCGCCCAAGGCCTTGCCCAGCATCACCTCGGAGGCCGTGCCGCCGTAGACGTCGGCGGTGTCGAACAGGGTGATTCCGGCGTCCAGGGCGGCGTTCACCACCGCGGTCGTCTGGTCCTGATCGATACGCATGCCGAAGTTGTTGCAGCCAAGGCCGATCTCGCTGACCTTCAGGCCACTGTCGCCAAGCCGTCGGTAATTCATCGGTCGACCTCCAAAGGGTTTGCTAATTGAGCGTCTCGGCGAACAGCTTCAGCAGCGCCCGCCAATGCCGCTCCGAGGCGGCCTCGTCGTAGACTGGCATATCCGGCGGCGCATAGCCGTGGCGGGCGCCGGCGTAGATCTCGACGGTGTTCTCAACCCCGGCCGCCGTCAGGGCGTCGCGCAGGCGGTCGGCCTGCTCTGGGGGAAAGCCCGCGTCCTGGTCCGCGCCGCCCTGATAGACGCGAGCCTGGATTCGCGGCGCCAGCAGATGCGGACTGTCGGGCGCGTCGGTGGCCAGTCGACCGCCGTGGAAGCCGGCCGACGCGGCGATTTTTTCAGGAAAGGTCCCGGCGGCGCGCAGGGACAGGCCGGCGCCCATGCAATATCCGGTCAGGCCGACTCTCTCGCCCTTCACCTCGAGGCGCGCGAGCAGCCAATCGAGGAAGGCGCCGGTGTCTCTCATCGCCCGCTCCGGGTCGGTCGAGGCCATCAACCGGCCGAAGATCTCGCGACGGGCCGCCTCGTCCTTGAACGCCGCCTTGATGTCTATGGGGGCGTAGGGGCCCGCTCGCCAGAACATGTCCGGAAGCAGCACGGTGTAGCCCGCCCCCGCCAGACGCTCGCACATCGTGAACAGCGCCGGCCGAATCGCCGGGGCGTCCATATAGAAGATCGCGCCCGGCCACGGACCGTCTCCGTCCGGCGTGAACAGGAAGGCCCGGGCGTCACCGTCGGGCGTGGCGATCGAGACCTCACTCATCGGCATCCGCCTGCTCCTACCGTCCTCGCCACCAGATCAGGGCGCGTTTTTCCAGCGCCTGGAACAGAAGATGGACGACGGCGGCCATCAACGCCAGGGTGACGATGGCGGCGAACATCTCCGCTGTGCGCAGCCGGTTGCCGGCTTCGAGAATGCGCCAGGCCAGGCCCTCCGCGCCGCCCGAACCCGCGACGAACTCCGCCACCACCGCGCCGATGATAGCCAGACCGGAAGCGACCTTGTGGCCTTCGACGATGAACGGCAGGGCGGCCGGAATGCGCAGGCGCGTCAGCCGTTGCAGCGGCCGGGCCTCATAGAGGTCGAACAGCCGCTCGAGGTCGGGATCCGCCGACGTCAGGCCGCGCACCGTGCCCGAGAAGATCGGGAAGAAGGCGACGATGGCCGCCAGGGCGACGATGGCGCGGTCCGGATGATCGACGCCCGCCCAGATGACGAACAGCGGCGCGATGGCCACCACGGGCGTCACCTGCAGCGCCACCGCCAGCGGCCGAATCGCCTGGCCGAGCGTTCGGTTCAGCGTGACCAGCAACGCCAGAAAGGCGGCGAACAGGCTGGCGGCGATCAGAGCCTCCAGGGCCATGGCCAGGGTGCGCCAAGCCGACAGGGCCAGCAGTGGCGCATTGCGCGCCAGGGCGGCGGCGATGGCGGTCGGCGGCGGCAGCAGATATTCTGGAAGCTGCATCGCCGCGCAGGCGACCTGCCACGCCACGAGGATGGCGGCGATCAGCAGCACCGGGGCGAGAAACGACAGCCGGTTCATGCCGCCGACCTCGCCGCCGCTTCGGCGGTGGCGGACGCCAGCCGCTCCGAGATAATCTCCGCCGCCTCGCGGAACAGGGCCGTGGTGCGGAAACCGGCCGGCCGCGGCGATGGCGCGTCGATGATGGTTTCGCCGGCCGAGCGCCCAGGTCCAGGGGTCATGACGATCACCCGGCTGGCCATGTAGACGGCCTCCTCGACGTTGTGCGTGACGAAGATGATGGCCGGCCGCGCTTCGGCCCAGATCGCCAACAGATCGTCGGCGAGGCCCCGGCGGGTGATTTCGTCGAGCGCCGCGAAGGGCTCGTCCAGCAGCAACAGACGCGGCCGCGTCACCAGGGCCCGCGCCAGGGAGGCGCGCATGGCCATGCCGCCGCTGAGCTGCGCCGGCCGGGCGTCGGCCGCGCCGGCCAGTCCCACCCGAGCCAAGGCGTCCCGGGCGCGACCGCGGGCCTCGGTCGCCGTCACGCCGGACAGTTCCAGTGGCAGGGCGACGTTGGCCGTGGCGCTGAGCCAGGGCGCAAGGG
>CAIQDO010000285.1 GCA_903870555.1 uncultured Caulobacteraceae bacterium | reverse complement strand
CGAGGGAACCGACCAGGGCGCCCTTGAGGAACTGGAACTTCACGCCCGCTTCGCCGAGCTGAGAGTTGCGGATCCAGCCGCCATTCTGCACCAGACTCGTCTGGATGTCGCCCGCCTGCCCGTACTCAAGAGCCGGATCGACGGCGTAGGTGACATAGGGCATCAGGCCGAAGCCGACCTTGTAGCTGACGCTGGCGCTGTAGGCGCCCATCCACTTGGTCGCCGATACCGGGCCGGCGGTCTCGTAGGGCAGGATGCCGGAGTCGCTGCTCTTGACGTGGTAGACGTCGTAGCGTCCGCCCAGCAGCACATCGAGGCGTTTGCCGACCCCGATGTCGACCGTCTCGAACAGGCCGGCATCGTTGATCGTGCTGTGAATGTCGTTTTCCCAGCCCAGGCAGGCGCCGGGAAAGGAGTCGCCGGTCACGCCGCCGGCGAAGGGGCTGCAGATGGTGTCGGTGGGTGAGGCTCCCTGAGAGATGTCCCGCCGGTCGACCGCGATCACGCCACTGTTGAAGCTCTGCATGTCGCGGGCCTGTGAATGTCGCTCCGACACGCCGAGGATGTTGTCGATCGTCACCAGGCCGCCGAACGCCCTGGCGTTGGCCGCGTAGGAAACGCGCGCCTCCAGCACATTGGCGCGAAGCCATGCGGGGAAGCCATAGGACACGAAGCGTTTGTTTTGCAGGCCGGTGTAGAACAGTTCCAGCTTGGCCTTGCCGTCCAGCGGCAGGCCATCCCTCTCGGCGAAGAGGTAGACCGTCGGGGTGAAGGTGTTCGAGAAGTCGAAGGGGCTGAGATAGACGTCCCTCGGGCTGAGCTTGGTGGTCCCGACCCCGGAATTGAGGACGAACCTCGGGTCCGCGGCCGGGGGGCCGCCGAAAAAGGCCTGGGTCAGGCCGGCGTTGCCGGTGGGCGAGTAGAGGTAGGGGTAATAGCCAGTGGGGATCGTCACCTGGCCGGGCGTCAGATAGGGCGCGCCGGGGCTGGCGGTCAGGGCCGTATTGCGGCCGGTCACATAGGCTCCGGTGTCTATCAGGTTTTGCGTCAGGCGGTTCCAGCCGGGCGTCTGCACATCGCCGGTGGAATGATAGATCAGGGCGTCGACGCCGATCAGCCATTGCCCGGGCAGGTCGAACCGCGCCGAGGCCTCCACCATCTGATGTTTTGGGTAGATGCCCCGGTAGAAGCTGTGAGAATCGTCAACCTCGGCATAGAGGTAGACGCCGCCGCGGGTCGGCCCGAGGGTCACCGGCGCGCCGAACTGACCGGTCAGGGTCTTCTTCTGGTCGGCTCCGAGGGTCGCGTCGATCTCGCCGACCGGGTGGGTCAGATAGGCGCCGTCGGCCTTGGCCGACTTGGGTACGAAGTTGAGCAGTCCGCCGACCCGGCCAGCGCCATAGACCGGCGACGGCGGACCGCGGACCACTTCGATCCGGGCGGCGTCGCCCACGGGCGTGGTGAAGGTGCCGAGGTTCTCGATCAGCTTGAAGCCCTGGAAGTAAGTCTCGGCATAGGTGCCGCGGACGTTGAGCGACCCCGCCACGCCGTAGAAGCTGGCGGTGAAGGTTCCCGGGGCGATGGCGACGAGGTTGTTGACCGTCTGGATGCCGTAGCGCTCGATGGTCAGGTCGCTGATCAGGCTCGCCGCGCGCGGCGTATCGATCAGCGGCTTGTTCAGGCCGAACACCGTATGGCTCGGTCGGCGCTCCAGCAGGCCGGCCTTGTCCGAGGTCACCACCACTTCGCTGACGGTCGCCGCCTCGGGGTCGGCGTCCGCGGACATCGCGGTCGCGGCCGTCGCGCCGACCATCAGGGAAACCGCGGATAGGGCCGCGCCGGTCTTCAAAGCGATATCTAACATTTCACATGTACATGCCATTGTCAGGGGTATTGGCATGTGAACCATGCCGCAGCGTCACCGCAAGCGCTTATCTGCAATTCCTTCGCAATTGCCTTGCAGGGCGCCGTGGGGGCGCCGATTGCACGCCCCGGACGGCGCTCCTATAGGTCGAATCAACGAACACGGTCGTCGATCCAGCCCCGGTCGACTGGGAGAGAAACCGCCATGAATTTCGAGTTTTCCGACGAGCAGAAGCAAATGGGCGTAGAGGCTCGGCGTTACCTGTCGGCCAAGTGTCCCACCACCGCGGTGCGGGCGATCCTCGATGGGCCGGACAGCTACGACAAGGTCCTGTGGGCCGGACTGGCCGAGATGGGCTTCCTCGGCGTGGTGATCCCAGAGGCGCATGGCGGCCTGGGTCTGGGCTATCTTGAACTGTGCGTCATCGCCGAGGAGATGGGCCGGGCCCTGGCGCCGGTGCCATTTTCGTCGTCGGTGTTTCTGGCCACCGAATTCCTGCTGGCCGCTGGCAGCAACGCACAGAAGGCCGCCTGGCTGCCAAGGTTGGCCGCCGGCGAGGTCATTGGAACCTTCGCTCACGCCGAACGTCCGGGCGCGGTCACACCCAGGACCCTTCAGCTCTTGGCCGTCGACGGCCGTCTGACGGGCGTCAAGACCGCCGTCGCCGATGGCGACATCGCCGATTTCGCCATCGTCTCCGCCCGCACCGGCGCTGGCTCCGACGCCCGCGGCCTGTCGCTGTTTCTGGTCGACCTGCGCCAGGACGCCGTGCGGCGCACAACCCTGGCGACCATCGATCCCTCGCGAGGCCACGCCAGTCTGGAGTTCAATGCGGCCATCGCCGAACCGCTCGGGTCGCCGGGCGAGGGCTGGCCGATCCTGGAGAGCGTCCTCGATCGCGCCGCGATCCTGACCGCCTTCGAGCAGATCGGCGGCGCCGACCGGGCGCTGGAAATGGGCCGCGACTATGCGCTTGAGCGCATGGCCTTCGGTCGGCCGATCGGGTCGTTCCAGGCGGTCAAACACATGCTGGCGGACATGTATGTGTCCGCCACCCTGGCGCGGTCGAACGGCTACTACGGCGCCTGGGCGCTCTCCACCGGCGCCGCGGAACTCCCTGAAGCGGCCGCCACGGCCCGGGTCAGCGCGACTCAGGCCTTCCAGCACTGCGCCAAGAACAACATCCAGGTTCACGGCGGCATGGGCTTCACCTGGGCCTTCGATTGCCACCTGTTCTATCGCCGCTCGAACCTGCTCGCCGTCAGCCTAGGCCCGCAATCGCAGTGGGAAAACAAGCTGATCGCCCGCATGCGCGCCCGCAACACGGCCGCCTAGTCGAACAACCGGCGGCGAAGCCTTAAAAACATTCACTTTTTCATTTGGAACGGCCCATGAATTTCGATGACACCCCTGCGGAAGCGGCGTTTCGGACAGAGGTCCGCGCTTGGATCGGGGCCAATGCGCCGGCCGAGCTGAAGGCCGATCTCGAGTCCGCCGGGTTCGGGAGCCTGGAGCTGAACGGCGTCGACGCGATGGCCGTGGCCAAGGCGTGGCAGAAGACGAAGGCCGAGGCCGGCTGGGCCTGCCTGCATTGGCCGAAGGACTACGGTGGTAGGGGCGCCACCCCGATCGAGCGGGTGATCTGGGGCCAGGAGGAGGGCGTCTACGGTGCGCTCGGCGGCATCTTCATCATCGGCCAAGGCATGTGCGGCCCGACGATGATGGCCTTCGCCTCGGAAGAGCAGAAGCGCCGCTACCTCCCGCCGCTGGCGGCCGGCGAGGAGATCTGGTGCCAGCTGTTCTCCGAGCCCGCGGGCGGCTCCGACCTCGCCGGCCTGCGCACCCGCGCCGAGCCGGCCACGGATGGCTCGGGCGACTGGATCATCAACGGCCAGAAGATCTGGACCAGCGGCGCCCACTATTCCGACATGGCGATCCTGATCACCCGCACCGACCCGACCGTGCCCAAGCACAAGGGCCTGACCATGTTCTTCCTGGACATGAAGTCGCCCGGCATCGAGATCCGGCCGATCAAGCAGGCCAACGGCCAGTCCGGCTTCAACGAGGTCTATTTCACGGACGTGCGCATCCCCGACGCCCAGCGTCTCGGCGCGGTCGGCGACGGCTGGAAGGTTTCCCTGACCACCCTGATGAACGAGCGCCTGTCGATCGGAGCGGGCATGTCGACCGGCTTCCCGGAGCTGTTCGAGCTGTGCTGCCGCATCGAGACCGAGAACGGCCTGGCCGTCGACGATCCGTCGGTGCGCTCGAAGCTGGCGACCTGGGCGGTGCGCACGACCGGTCTGAAGTATACCGGCTTCCGCGCCCTGTCGGCGCTATCGCGTGGCGAGACGCCCGGGCCGGAGAACTCGATCGGCAAGCTGGTGGCGGGACCGACGATGCAGGAGATAGCCATGTTCGCCGAGGACCTCCAGGCCCAGGCGGGGATCATCTCCGATCCGCAGATCGCGGTGGCCAACGGCCGGTTCCAGGCCATGCTGCTGCGCTCGCCCGCCACCCGCGTCGAGGGCGGCACCGACGAGATCCTGCGCAACATCATCGCCGAACGGGTGCTGGGCCTGCCGGGCGATATCCGCGTCGACAAGGACGTGCCCTTCAACCAGATCCCCACCAGCGGCCGGGGCTGACCCGATGGATTACCAACACCTCATCGTCGAAGCGCGCGGCGACGCGCTTTGGGTGACCATGGACCGGCCCGCCAGCCTCAACGCCCTTAACCGTCGGCTGGTCGAGGAGCTGCGCGACCTGTTCGTCGGGCTGTACTGGCGGCATGAGGTTCGTGTGGTGGTGCTGCGCGGCGCCGGCGCCAACTTCTGCGCCGGCCTGGACCTGAAGGAACGCGACAACTCCGGCGGCGGCGGGCCGTCGAACGGCCTGATCCGCCAGCGGCAGATCAGCGAGATCGTCATGGCCATGCGCCGCTGCCCGCAGCCGATAGTCGCCCTGATCGACGGCGCGGCGGCCGGCGGCGGCTTCGCCCTGGCCCTGGCCTCCGATGTCCGCATCGCCACCCCGACACTGAAGATGAACGCCGCTTTCATCCGCATCGGCCTGTCGGCCTGCGACATTGGCGTCAGCTACTTCCTGCCGCGCATGGTCGGATCCTCCGTCGCCGCCGAGCTGATGCTGACCGGCCGCTTCCTGCGGGCCGACCGGGCTCTGGCCCTCGGAGTCGTCAGTGCGGTGGTCCCGCCCGACCAGCTTGAGGCCGAAGGCGAGACTCTGGTGGCGGAAATGCTGCTGACGACGCCGCTCGGTCTGCGCCTGACCAAGGAGTGCCTCAATCACTCCATCGACGCGGGCGGGCTGGAGGCGGCCATCGCCATGGAGGATCGCAATCAGATCCTGTGCGCCCAGAGCGACGACTTCCAGGAAGGGGTCCGCGCCTTCCTTGAAAAGCGCCCGCCGAACTACCTGAAGGCGAAATAGCGTCCATGGAGACCGGCACGGATCGGCTGTTGGGCGTGAAGGACGGCGCTATCGGCTGGATGATCTTCAACCATCCCGAGCGCCGCAACGCCATTTCCCTGGACATGTGGGGCGCGATCCCCGGTGTGCTCGGGGCCTTCGAGGCGGACCCGGAGATCCGTGTTGTTGTTTTCAAGGGCGCTGGGGACAAGGCCTTTATCTCGGGCGCCGACATCTCCCAGTTCGGCGAACATCGCGACGATCGGGCGGCCAATGCGGTCTACAGCGCCCAGAGCGCCGCCGCGACGCGGGCCATGGCCGGGCTGACCAAGCCGTCGATCGCGATGATCCAGGGCTTTTGCATCGGCGGAGGCATGGCCGTGGCCCTGACATGCGACCTGCGCATCTGCGCTGAAGGCAGCCGCTTTGGCATTCCCGCCGCGCGCCTGGGACTCGGCTACGCCTTCGACGGCGTGAAGACCCTGACCGATCTGGTCGGGCCGTCGTGCGCCAAGGACATATTGTTCACAGCCCGCCATCTCGACGCCGCCGAGGCCCTGCGTATCGGCCTGGTCAACCGCGTCACCGCGCCAGAAGACCTTGAACTGGCCGTGCGCGCCTACGCCGATCAGATCGGCGAGAATGCCCCACTCACCGTGCGGGCAGCCAAGATCGCCGTGCGCGAAGCGATGAAGGATCCGGAAAAGCGGAAGCTCGAGGACGTGACGGCCGCTGTCGACGCCTGCTTTCAGAGCGCCGATTACGCCGAGGGCCGCAAGGCGTTCATGGAAAAACGCCGCCCGTCGTTCACGGGCGTCTGACCGCCTAGAGGAGGAAGGACATTGACCACGCTTGCAGACCGCCCGCGTTCGGCGCTGCTCGTCATCGACGTCCAGACCAAGGTTGTCGCCAAAGGATACGCGCGAGAGTCGGTTGTGGCCAATATCGGCAAGCTCGTTCTTAAGGCCAGGCGGGAGGACGCGCCAGTGATCTGGGTCCAGCACTTCAGCGACGATCTGGCGCGCGGCAGCGACGGCTGGCGCATCGTCCCCGAACTCGACCCGGCCGACACCGAACCGCTGATCGAAAAGCGCTACGGCGACGCCTTCGAGGACACGGCCCTGGAATCGATGCTGGCGGGACTCGGGGTCGGGCGGCTGGTCGTCGCCGGAGCGCAGACCGACGCCTGCATCCGCGCCACGCTGCATGGGGCGTTTGTACGGGGGTACGACGCAATCCTCGTCGCGGACGCCCACACGACGGACGATCTGTCCGCCTGGGGCGCGCCGCCGCCCGGTCAGGTCATCGCCCATACGAACATGTATTGGAAATACCAGACGGCCCCTGGACGGACGGCGGGGGTGGTGAAGACCGAGGCTGTGGACTTCGGCGCGTCCTTCTGAGGCCGGCTCAGATCACGCCCATGGCTCGCAGATCCGCGATCTCGTCTTCGCCGTAACCTACACTGGCCAGCACAGAGTCGGTGTCGTCCGGCCGGATCGGCGCAGCGCCACGGAGCGTCTTGTCGGCGTCGCTGATGTTGAGCGGTGAGGCGACCATGTGCGTCGGCCCTCGACGCGGGTGGTGGACGGGCGCGGCGACGCCCAAGTGCTGGACTTGGGGATCGGCGAAGGCCTGGTCGATGGAGTAAATCGGGCCGCACGGGATCCCGGCGGTTTCCAGCAGTCTGACCCAGTGAGAACTCGACCGGGTCCGGGTCTCCTCCGCCATAACGGCGTTGAGAGCTTCGCGGTTGGTCACCCGGTCACGGCTGGAGTGAAAACGGGGATCCGCCAGCCAGTCCGGCCTCACCATGGCTTCGCACATGGCTGTCCATTGGGCGGGCCACGAGGCGGCGATATTGATGTGGCCGTCGGCCGTCGGATAGACGCTCGAGGGGGCGATGGTCGGGTGATCATTGCCGGTCTGGCCCGCCACCTCGCCGTTCATCAGCCAGCGCGAGGCCTGGAAATCGAGCATAAACATCTGACTCTCCAGCAGCGAGGTGTGCACATAGCCGCCCATTCCCGTCCGCTCGCGCCGGAATAGCGCCATCATGATCGCCAGGGCCAGCAGATTGCCCGCGGTCATGTCCGAGACCGCGATTCCCGCCCGCATCGGCCCGCGCCCCGGCTCGCCGGTGATCGACATCAAGCCGCCCATGCCCTGGGCGATCTGATCGACACACGCCCGGTCGCCATAGGGTCCGTCCTGACCGAAACCGCTGATACTGCCGTAGACGATGCGTGGGTTGACCCCCTTCAGGTCCTCGTAGGCGATGCCGAGACGGTTTTTGACGCCGGGCCGCATGTTCTCGACCACGACGTCGGCGGCGGCCGCCAGCCGCAGGAACACCGCGTGACCCCGGGGTGACTTCAGATCGAGGCTGATCAGCCGTTTTCCGCGGTGCAGGTTCTGGTAGTCCGAGCCGTCCCGGGTCGCCGCAGCCTCGTCGCTGACGCCGGGGGCGTGAATGGTTATGACGTCGGCGCCCCAATCCGACAGGTGTCGCACGCAGGTCGGCCCCGCCCTCGCCAGGGTGAGATCCAGCACCGCTATGCCGCTCAAGGGTTGGTCCATGCTGTTGATCTCGTTTCCAGCCAGCGCCGCCCGGCCCCACGCGCCATGGAAGCTCGGCGCAATGCCTTGTAAACGCCCCTGATGACCGACGCCAAAGACCCCCTTCGCCGCCCGCGCCGCTTTTACACGGACGTCTCTTTGGAGCCGGATGGCGAGGGTTTCGCCGTTCGTCTCGACGGACGGACGCCACGCACCCCCAAGAGCCACCCCCTTGTGCTGCCCACGCGCCTGCTGGCTGACCGGATCGCCGACGAATGGCGCGGCCAGGGCGACATGATCGACTACAACACCATGCCAGCCACCCGTTTGGCGCACACAGCGCTGGATGTGGTTCCCAAAGCCCGCGCGGCGACGATCGAGGGCGTCGCCCGCTACGCTGGAGCCGATCTGATCTGCTATTTCGCCGATCATCCCGCCAGCCTCATCCACCGCCAAGAGAAGGTCTGGGGGCCGCTGCTTGACTGGGCGCAGGAAACCCATGGACTGGCGTTTGTCCGTACGACGGGCATCGTTCATCGCGAGCAGCCGCCAGAGACCTTGGCGCGCCTTTCGAACTTACTGGAGCCGCTCGACGATTTTGCACTGGCCGGCCTTGCCTTCGCCGCCGCCTTGTTCGGCTCGGCTGTTATCGCCCTGGCCCTGCGCGACGACCGGATCAAGGCCGAAGGGGCCATGGGTGCGGCCCGGCTGGACGAGATCTTCCAAGAAGAGCGTTGGGGCGTGGACGCCGAGGCGGAGTCCAAGGCCGACGCCATGGCGATAGAGGCGGTGATGGCCGAGAGATGGTTCGCGGCTCTCGCTAGGTGAACTTGTCAGACCCCGCGCCGGAGTCTACCCGGGGCGCGCCAGACGGAAGGGCCGGAAATGCAACACATCCTTGAAGAGCTTGAGAAGCGTCGCGCCGGGGCTCGGGCCGGCGGCGGCGCGGGAGGCGGCGGCGGTGGGTGACGGCCGCGTCATCGATATGTCCGTCAAAGTGCT
>CAIQDO010000284.1 GCA_903870555.1 uncultured Caulobacteraceae bacterium | reverse complement strand
TAGGGGTTGGCCGACGGACTCGAGGGGCGCGACCGCCATGGCTAGCATCTGCACGACCAGCAGCGCCAGGGTCACTATCGCGATCCCGCGCCAATGCGTCCGGATCCACAGCGAGATGTCCTCGCGGCCCGCCAGGGCGATCCCGGTGACATAGAGCCCGAACCATTTCAGGTCTGCGGCCCAGTCGTCGACAAAGGCGTGCGTGAACGGCGCCACGGTCTGGATGGCGATGTTCCAACCCGCCATCCACAGCGCCGGCGCCGACAGCCACAGCCAGATCGGCGCGGGCCGCGCCGTCCGGCCCGGGCCGATCTGGCTGAGCCGACCGAAGGCGGCGACCAGGGCGACGAGGAGCGCGAAGTTCAGCAGATAGACCACGAACCACAGGTGATCCCAGGTCGGCAGGGTCTTGTGCAGGGGGCGCGCGAGGCTCTGGTCGGCGTGCAGGTAGGGGCCGAGCCAGAACGCGAGATAGGACATCCGCAGTCCGGTCTTCGTCACCAGCTCCACATAGGTCTGGGGCGGGATGACCAGGGCCATGCCGGTCAGGATCGGCGGCAGCAGGCGGCGGATGCGCTCGACGGCGAAGCGGCCCGCCCCGAGCCTGGCGATCATGATCCTGGAGACGACGCCCGAGATCACGAACAGCAGCGCCATCCGCCACGGGCTGACCGCGTTCATTGGCCACTCCAGCGCCGGAACCAGGCGCGGCGCCTTCAGATTGTAGGGCCAGCGCACATAGAGCATGCCCACGTGGTAGAGGATCAGGAGGGCGAAGACGCCCACCCTCAGCCAGTCGAGATGGTGGCGTCGCGTGGTCATGG
Source organism: uncultured Caulobacteraceae bacterium (assembly GCA_903870555.1). Taxonomy (GTDB): domain Bacteria; phylum Pseudomonadota; class Alphaproteobacteria; order Caulobacterales; family Caulobacteraceae; genus Acaudatibacter; species Acaudatibacter boreus. The sequence goes on along the minus strand of CAIQDO010000284.1, from coordinate 12,749 downwards.
TCACCTCCAGCTTTGGAGCCGGATCCGTGACCGCCGCCCGCGGAAAACGCGCGCCAGATTGTTCAGGCGGCGTCCGATTGCCGTTTCTGGCCACCGATTTCAGGATTTGGGGCGGGCGGTGCCGGCGGCGACCCGGCCCGATACTCTGACGGCGAGCAGTTCATGATCGTCCGGAACCCGCGGTTGAAGCTGTTGATCGAGCCGTAGCCCAGCGAGAGGGCGATGGTGAGGATGGGCGTCCGCCGCTCCGCCGGGTCGCGCAGGCGCCGGCAGGCCTCCTCGATCCGGAACGCGTGCAGATAGGCGTTGAAGTTGCGGTGGCCGAGGTCGGCGTGGATCAGGCGGCGGAGCCGGTACTCCGGCGCGCCGACGCGATGCGCCAGATCCGACAGTCGCAGGTCCGGCTCGAGAAAGACGCGTTCCTCCGCCATCAGGCGTTTCAGCCGATGAAGGGTCGCGGCGTCCTCCGACGTCGGCGCGGGGTCGGGCCCCCGGCCCGGCGCGCGCGCCGGCCCCGCCTCCAGCGGCCGCGCGCCCTCGCCGTCGACGATCACGAGCAGGGCGGCGATGCCCGCGACCGTGACGGAGATCGCGATATGCAGGGTGAAACTCCAGGGGCCTGGCGGCGCCATCAGGCGCAGGACCAGGGCCGGAACGATCATATTGACCGCCACCAGCGCCAGGGCGACGGCCCTGGCCTTGCGGCGCGCCTCCACCAGGTCGTCGCGCCAATCGGCGAGGACCCAGTAGAGCGCCAGCCCGCCGAACAGGACTTCCAGCGCGGCCGGGGCGGCGCCGAGGGACCGACGGAGAGGCGAGGCGAAGGCGACCGCTTCGAGCGTCAGCTGGACCGCGATGGCGAGCCAGAGCCAGCGGGGGAGCGGCTTCCCGTCGACGAACAGCCGGTGCGCCTGGATCATGAACAGGCCCGGCGCGGCGTTGCGGACGAGGTTGAGGGCCGGCGCGAACAGGCCCAGGCGGGGCCGGAAGTCCGGCGGCCCGAACGGCGCGAATTCCTGCAGGCCGAGGATCTGGTTGCAGATCACCGCGAGGCAGATGCCGGCGACGAGCCGCGATTCGACGTCGCCGCGCCGGAGGACCAGCACGCGAAGCGCCAGAATGACCACGCTCGTGATCGTCGCCGTCGTGACGACAAGATCCATGGGGGCGAAGGGCATTCCGCGCGGGGCTCTCAGGGGGGCGTCAGCCCCGCCATCCACGGCGGCCAGGCCACGCGCCAGGGGCGGCCGTCCTCCAGGGTCAGCTCGCCCTCGGCCAGCCGGTCCAGTCGCAGCAACGCCATGGCCCCCCCGGCGCCCGCCGAGGTGACCTGGCCGGCCCGGAGGCCGCCGGCCAGCAGGGCGGCGCCGGCCTCGGGCGGAGCGCCGTCGATGACGACCGGCGCCATGCGGCTCTTCACCACGCCGCGGCGCTTCATCCGCGAGGTGGTCTCCTGGCCGACGAAGCAGCCCTTCTTGAAGTCGATGCCGCCGAGCAGGTCGAAATTGGCCTCGATGGGATAGGCCTTGTCATGGCCCCAGTCGGCCGGGCCGGGCAGACCGAGGGCTAGGCGATGGGCGTCGCAATCGGCCTCCGTCGCCGCAGCCGCCCCGGCTGGCCTCTCGCCCGGATAGCCGCGCCAGCCCAGTCCCGGCGCGCGGGGGTCGAGACTCCAGCCCGGCGGCGCCGCGTCCGTTCCCCAAAGTGCGGCGACGGTCGCGTCGCTGTCGGCCAGCTCAACCTTCGCCCGCAGACGGTACATCCTCAGCCGATGCAGCAGGGCCGGCCGATGCCCGGCGGCGACATCGATCAGGCAGCCGTCCTCCCGGCCAAGCAGAAACAGGTCGTACAGCAGGCGACCCTGTGGGGTCAGCATGGCCGCGAACCGGATCTCTCCCGGGGCCAGGCTTTCGACGTCCTGAGTCAGCAGGCCCTGCAGGAAGTCGCGCCAGTCCGGGCCGGAGGCGGCGATCACGGCGCGGCTGGGCAAGTCTGCGAAACGGGCGTTTGGCTGGGAAATGTCGGTCATCTCGTCGATGTGGCGTCGCGGCGTCTGGAGCGCCAGGGGTCTTAGGCCCTATACAGGCTGTTCATGGCGTCACCACGCTTCTCCATCCTGTTCGTCGCGCCCAGCCGGATCGGCGATGCGGTCCTCGCCAGTGGTGTGATCCGCACCCTGGTCGACGAGATCCCGGGCGCGCGCCTGACCATCGTCGCCAGCGCCTTGACCGCACCGCTTTACGCCGAGGTCCCCGGCCTTCGCCGGGTGATCGTGATGGAGAAACGGCCTCTGGCCGGACATTGGATCGGCCTGTGGAGCCAGGTCCGCGGCGAACGCTGGGGTCTTGTGGTCGATCTGCGGGGCTCCGCCCTGGCCGGGGTCCTGCGACCCCGCAAGCGCGCGGTCCACAGGGCTGGCGGCCCACCAGTCCACAAGGTGATCGAGGCCGCCCGGCTGCTGAAGCTGGAGGACGCCCCGCCAGCGCCTTTTCTCTACACAAGCCCCCAGATCGAGGCTCGCGCCGAGACCCTGACGCGGGGCGACACGCCGATCCTCGCCATAGCCCCGGCCGCCAACTGGGTGGGCAAGACCTGGCCGGCCGAACGGTTCGGCCTGGTGGCCAGAGACCTGCTGAGTCCCCGGGGACCCCTCGCCGGGGGACGGTTGATGCTGCTGGGCGGGCCCGGCGACCGGGAGCTTGTTGGCAGTGTGCGTGCGGCCTTCCCCCGCGATCGTCTGATCGACTTGGCCGGCCGGGAGGACCTGCTGACCTGCTACGCCGCGCTCAAGCATGCGCGGCTGTTCATCGGCTGCGATTCGGGGCTGATGCACATGGCCGCCGCCGCCGGGGCCCCGACGCTCGGCCTGTTCGGCCCATCCGACGAGCGGCTGTATGGCCCGTGGGGCTCTAAGGCCCGCACGGTGCGGGGTGCTCGCGGCTTCGAGGAGATTCGCGCCCAGGATCCCAGGCTGAACCAGCAGCTGTGCCATATGATGGAACTCCGCGTCGAGGCGGTCCTCGCCGCAGCCCGCGCCCTGATCGCCGACACCGAGGCCCAACCATGACCCAGACCTATGATCTCATCGTTCGCGGCGGTGAGGTGGTGAACCATGCCGGCCGCGGTCTGGCCGACGTTGGCGTCGTCGCGGGCAAGATCGCGGCGATCGGCGATCTCGCCGGCGCCTCGGCCGGCGAGGTGTTTGACGCCCGCGGTCTGACCGTGTTGCCCGGGGTGATCGACACCCAGGTCCATTTCCGCGAGCCGGGCCTCGAATGGAAGGAAGACCTGGAGACCGGCTCGCGCGGGGCGGTGCTGGGCGGGGTCGTCGCCGTGTTCGAGATGCCCAACACCGAGCCGGTGACCACCGACGCCGACGCCCTGGCCGACAAACTGGCGCGCGCCCGGGGGCGGATGCACTGCGATCATGCCTTCTACATCGGCGGCACCCACGACAACGCGCCCTGGCTCGGCGAACTTGAGCGCCTGCCGGGCTGCTGTGGGGTCAAGGTGTTCATGGGCGCCTCCACCGGCTCCCTGCTGGTGGCCGACGACGAGGGCGTCGCCGCCGTGCTGCGCAGCATCAATCGCCGGGGGACGTTCCACTCCGAGGACGAATACCGCTTGGCCGAACGCCGGCCCCTGGCCCGCGCCGGCGACTGGCGCAGCCACCCGGAGGTGCGGGACGCCGAATCGGCCATCCGCTCCACCCGCCGCCTCGTCGGCCTGGCCAAGGCGCTGGGCAAGCGCATCCATGTGCTGCACGTCACCACCGCCGAGGAGATCGCCTTCCTCGCCGATCACAAGGATGTCGCCAGCGTCGAGGTGACGCCGCAGCACCTGACCCTGACCGGCCCGGAGGCCTATGAGCGCCTGAAGGGCTTCGCCCAGATGAACCCGCCGATCCGCGAGGCCCATCACCAGGCCGCCCTGTGGCGGGGGATCGACATGGGCCTCGCCGACGTGCTTGGCTCCGATCACGCCCCCCACACCCGCGAGGAGAAGGCCCGGCCCTATCCCGCCTCGCCGTCCGGCATGCCCGGCGTCCAGACCCTGGTGCCGGTGATGTTGACCCACGTCGCCAACGGCCGCCTCAGCCTGGAGCGGTTCGTCGACCTGACCAGCCATGGCGCCAACCGGGTGTTCGGCCTGGCCGACAAGGGCCGGATGGCCGAGGGCTACGACGCCGACCTGACCCTCGTCGACCTCAAGGCGCGGCGCACCATCTCCCATGGGGCCATGGCCACGCGCTCCGGCTGGACCCCCTTCGACGGCTTCGAAGCGCAGGGCTGGCCGATGGCCACCATCATCCGCGGGCGGGTGGTGATGCGCGACGACGAAGTCATCCTCCCCCACGCCGGCGAACCCGTCCGTTTCCTGGAGACCCTCGCTTCGTGATCGTATTGCCGCCCGACCCCGCCGCCCTCGGCCTGCGCGATCCGCGCTATGCGCCGCGACGCCTGACCATTGACCGCCGGCCCGACGGGTCGATCCTTTTGCACAACCCGACCCCGCTCACTGGCGTGTTCGCCGACGCCCTGGCGCCGATCGCCCACTGGGCGGGGCTCGCGTCGGATCGCCCCTGGCTGGCCGAACGGTCGGGCGACGGCTGGCGGATCGTCACCTACGGCGAGGGCTGGGAGCGGGTGCGGGTCCTGGCCGGCGGCCTCGCCGGGCTTGGTCTCGCGCGCGGCGTTCCCCTGCTGATCCTGGCCCGCAACGGCGTCGATCACGCCCTGGTCGCCTTCGCCGCCATGAGCCTGGGCGTGCCGATCGCCGCGGTGTCGCCGCAGTACGGCCTGGCCGGGGCAGACCTGACTCGCCTGGCCCACGCCGTAGAATTGATCGGCCCGGGCGCCGTGATGGTCGACGATCCCGCCGCCTTCGCCGCCGCCCTCGACTCCGACGTCCTGGCCGGCCTGCCGGTGATCGGCCTGAGGGGCGGCCGGCCGGGCGCCGCCATGCTGGACGACCTGCTGCGTTCGCCGTCGCTCGACGTCCGACCGGCGCCGACCGACATCGCCAAGCTGCTGCTGACCTCCGGCTCGACCGGCAAGCCCAAGGCGGTGATCTGCCTGCAGCGGGCCGTAGCGACCACCGCCGCCCAGGTCGCCGGCTGTTTCGACGATCCCGAGCCGCCAGTGGTGGTCAATCAGGCCCCGTGGAGCCACAGCCTCGGCGCCAACGCCATCCTGCAGATGATCACCCACCGAGGCGGGACCCTTTACATCGACGCCGGCCAGCCGGTGGCGGGGCGTCACCTTGAGACGGTGCGCAACCTGCGCGAAATCGCGCCGACCTACCACAACATGGTCCCCGCTGGTTGGGACCTGCTGGCCGGCGAGCTGGAGCGCGACGCCGATCTGGCGCGGACGTTCTTCAGCCGGGTGCGGCTGTTGCAATATGGCGGCGCGGCGCTCGGCCAGAGCACCTGCGACCGCATCCAGGCCGTGGCCCGGGCGACCGTCGGCGAGGGAATCTCCTTTTCCAGCGGCTATGGCGCCACCGAGACCGGCCCCACCGCCACCAACGTCCACTGGCCGAATCTGACCATGGGCCTGATGGGCCTGCCCGTGCCGGAAACGACGGTGAAGCTGGCCCCGACCCAGGGCCGGCTGGAATTCCGCGTCAAGGGACCGCAGATCTGCGCCGGCTATTACCGCAACCCCGAGGCCACGGCCGCCGCCTTCGATGACGAAGGCTTCTACATCCTCGGCGACGCGGCCCGCTGCGTCGACCCCGGGCGGCTTGAGCTCGGCTTAGTGTTCGACGGCCGTTTGTCGGAGAATTTCAAGCTGAGCAACGGCACCTTCGTCAACGCGGGGGCCCTGCGCGTGGCGGCGGTGTCGGCTATCGGCGGGGCGGCGGCCGACGCGATCGTTTGCGGCGAGGGCTACGGCGGCGTCGGCCTGCTGATCTTCCTCAACGCCCCGTTCTGCGCCGGCCTGTCGGCGGCGGAAATCCGCGACGCGGTGCGCGAGGGGCTCGTCCGCTACAACGCCGGCGCCTCGGGCGGCAGCGGACGGGTCGACAAGGCCCTGGTCCTGGATGGCGCGCCCGACGCGCCGTCGGGCGAGATCACCGACAAGGGCTACATCAACCAGACCCTGGCCCGCTCCCGCCGCCGCGCCGACATCGCTCGCCTGTTCGCCGATCCGGCCGGGCCGGAGGTGATCGGGATCCAAGCCTGAGCTTGCGCTTGGCAAGGTCCGAGGGCAGGTTCGGGTCGTCATCCCGCGTCAGACGGGAAGGCGGGAGGAGTCCGACCCATGGCCAAGATCGAAGCCAGTCTGGCGTCGCTGAACGCCCGCCCCCTTCCGGCCTGGTACAACGCCGCCAAGTTCGGCATCTTCATCCACTGGGGCCTGTTCTCCATCCCCGCCTTCGCGCCGCGGGTGGGCAGTATCGGCGAGGTGTTCCGCAAGGACTACGACCGGGCTGTGGCGATGACGCCCTATACGGAGTGGTACTGGAACGCGATCCGCACGCCAGGCACGCCGTCGGCCGACTTCCATCGCGACCACTATGGCGCCGCCGACTACGCCGCCTTCCGCGAGCCCTTCCTTGAGGGGTTGAAATCCTGGGATCCGGCGGCCTGGGCCGAGGCGTTCCGCGACGCCGGCGCCCGCTATGTGGTGCTGGTCACCAAGCACCACGACGGCTTCTGCCTTTGGCCCAGCGCCGTCGCCAATCCCCACCAGTCCGGCTGGACCAGCTCGCGCGACATCGTCGGCGACCTGGCCGCGGCGGTTCGCGCCGCCGGGTTGAAATTCGGCGTCTACTATTCCGGCGGCATCGACTGGACCTTCAACCGCCAGCCGCTGCTGACCCTCGGCGACTTCATGGCCTCGACCCCGGGCGGCGACTATCTCGACTACGCCGAGCGCCAGACCCGGGAACTGATCGAGCGCTACCAGCCCTCGGTGCTGTGGAACGACATCGCCTGGCCCACCGGCGCGGGGCGTCTGAACCGGCTGTTCGCCGACTACTACAATGCGGTCGCCGAAGGCGTGGTCAATGACCGTTGGGTCACCGCCAGCCCCGCCCGGTCGCTGCTGCGGATCAAGGCCGTGCGTCAGGCGATGGATCGCAGGATCAAGGCCTATATGCGAACGCAAGGCGAGGAGAGCCACGGCGTCATCCCCCAGGAAGTTCCGCACAGCGACTTCCGCACGCCGGAGTACGCCGCCTTCCAGACCATCCAGGACAAGAAGTGGGAAGCCACCCGGGGCATGAGCCACTCCTTCGCCTTCAACCGTAACGACACCGAGGCCGACTACGAGTCCTTCGAGGCTCTGCTGACGACCCTGATCGACGGGGCGGCCCGCAACGGCAATCTGCTGCTGAACGTCGGCCCGCGCGGCGTCGACGCGGGCATTCCGGGCGAACAGCTGTCCCGGCTGAAACGTTTCGGCGTCTGGCTGCGCGCCCACGGGGAGGCCATCTATGGAGCCCGGCCCTGGACGCGGTCGGATGGCGAGACGACCGACGGCGTTCCCGTGCGCTTCACAGCGGTTGGCGGCGACCTCAATCTGATCTTCCTCGGCCGGATTGGCGAAGAGCGGGTGGTGGTCAGGGATCTGACCCTGGCTGGCCTTGGCCGGTTGGTCGGCGAGGATTCGCCGGTGGTCCTGGAACAGCAGGGGCCGGACCTGGCCCTGACGTTCCGGGCCACGCCGACGGCGGCCTTCGCGCCGATCGTCCGCGTTTCCGGCGCCGTCTGATCGCAAAAGAAGAAGCCGCCGGCGCCCGGCAGGGCGTCGGCGGCTACTGGAGAGTCGCGAGATCCGTGAGAGGGACTGTCAGCCCCTCCCGGGTCAGCTCTTCTTGGCGCTGGTGTTCCCCGGCAGGGTGCAGCCGCCGGCTATGCCCTTGGCTTCCGAGCAGACGATCACGGTCTTCATGACCAGCGGCTTGACCGTATATTCGATCATATACCCCTGCAGGCCGTCGCTGCAGCCCACCTCGGTGTAGCCGCGGCCGTCGGCGGTGACGCCCACGGCGCGGGCGGCCGAGACCGTGCAGCTCTTCTTGCCGAACGACACCAGTTCAGCGGTCAGCGTGCCATAGGCGGCGGCCGGCTTGCTGAGCGAGCAACGATAGCCTTCCAGCTCGGAGTGGGCGCAGTCGTAGATGGTCGCCGGCTGGGCGGAGGAGGCGGGGAAGATGGCGATGGCGCCATCCGGCCGGTTGCCGCAGGTGACCTCCACCACTTCGCTATGAGCCGGGATGTCGGCGCTGGACGGCAGCGGGGCGTAGCCCGACACGTCGCAGTTGTAGCCGGCCTTCTTGGCCAGCTTGGCGTAGAGGTTGTTCTGTTCGGTCTTGGCTTCGCGGGTGTCGGTCAGCTTGCAGCCGCCGGCGATGCCGTCGGCCTCAAGGCAATCGATCGCCCGGCTCAAGGTGCCGGTGGGGGTCTGCTCAAGGATGTAGCCCTTGCCCGCGGCGCAGGCGACTTCGAAGTACATCTTGCCGCTCTGGGCGGCGCCGATGAACGAACGGCCGTCGGCCTTGATGTCGCAGGGCTTGCCCGACGAGGACATCAGGCGGTCCACGATCGACAGCTGGGTGGCGCGGTCGGTGAGCGTGCACTTGACGTTGCCCGACTCGGCGAAGCCGATGCAGGGGTTCATGGCGATGGGCTTGTCGAGCCGGGGCGGCGCCGAGATCTGCAGGATGTAGCCGCCGGCGGCTTCCTTGCAGACCAGTTCGAACACGGTCACCGTCGAGGAGTGGCCGAGGGCGCGGACGTCGGTCGGGGTGCAGGGCAGGCTGGTCTTGGCGATATAGGGAACAAGGCCGGCCTTGGGGTCGAGGTTGCCCGGCAGGATGCAGGCGGTGGGATTGGGCTTGCCATCCGGACGGGGCGCGCTGGCTTCCAGGCAGGTGAACACCAACGGCGCCGCATCGCCGGTCTTTGAGATGACGACGCCTTCATTGTTGGCGCAGGCCAGCTCAAAGAGGCTGCTCTTGGCCTTGGTCTTGGGATCGACGCTGTCGCCCAGCTTGCGGGCGTCCGACAGCTGGCAATCGAGGTTCGCGGCCGTGACGAGGGCCGGCGCGGCGGCCATGCCGGCGGCGCGGTTTTCCTTGCTGACGGTCGGCGCGGGCGGCGCCTTTTCGGCCCAGGCGCCCGAGGGCGCGAGCGCCGCCAACACCAGCGACACAGCCAGTCCGATCTCGATCAGCCTCATGAGCGATCTCCCAGGGGAATTGAAGGTAATTGGCAGCCCAAATGCCCCCCCAGCCGGCGCCGGTCAAGATGGCGGCAAAGAACGGGAGAACGTCCGGGCGCCGCGCTGTCGCCGTGGCGGAACACCCTTGGCATGAGGGACGTGCGGGGTGAGAAGAGGGAAACGGGAGAGCATCGATTGAGAGACGGGCTTGAAGAGGTCGAGGGGGCGCGGGCGAGGCTTGTCTACCCGTTCGAACAGGGACCGGCGCAGGGCGGCGCGATCGAGGTCGCTCCGGGCGTCAAATGGATGCGCATGCCGCTGGGCGGGGCGCTCGCCTTCATCAATGTCTGGGCGATCCGGGACGGCGACGGCTGGGCGCTGGTCGACACCGGAATGCAGACGACGGCCACCAGCGCGGCCTGGAACGCGGTATTCGCCGGCGCCCTCGGCGGCGACCCGGTCACCCGGGTGTTCGTCACCCACATGCACCCCGATCACATCGGCATGGCCGGCTGGATCACACGCAAGTTCGACTGCCGCCTGTGGATCACCCGCCTGGAATACCTGATGTGCCGGGTTATGGCGGCCGACACCGGCCGGGCGGCGCCGGAGGACGGCCTGCGCTTCTACCGGTCGGCCGGCTGGGATCGCGCGGCCCTGGACACCTATGAGGCGCGCTTCGGCGGCTTCGGCCGAAACCTGCACGCCCTGCCCGACAGCTACCGCCGGCTGGAGGACGGCGAGGAGATCCGCATCGGCGATCATGATTGGCGGGTTGTGGTGGGCTCCGGCCATTCGCCGGAACACGCCTGCCTCTACAGCGCCGCGCTGAAGGTGATGATCTCGGGGGACCAGGTGCTGCCGAAGATCTCATCCAATGTCTCGGTGTTCCCCACCGAACCCGACGGCGATCCGCTCGACGACTGGTTGACCTCCCTGGCGGCGATCAAGATCCGGGTCCCGGACGACGTGCTGGTGCTGCCGGCCCACAATGACCCGTTCCACGGCCTGCACGCCCGGCTCGACCATCTGATTCGCGGCCATGAGCGGGGTCTCGCGCGCCTGCGGTCACGGCTCGCCGAGCCGCAGCGGGCGGTCGACGTTTTCGGCGTGCTGTTCAAGCGCGCCATCGGCCCAGACCTGATGGGCATGGCCACCGGCGAGGCCCTGGCGCACCTCAACTGTCTGATTCATCGCGGTCAGGCGGTGCGCGAGACGGGCGAGGACGGTGTCAGCTGGTACCGGGCGGCGTGAATCCCGTGACCGACCTGATCATCCGTCCAGCCGCGCCGGCCGATGGGCCGACCGTTCTTGCCTTCATCCGGGAGTTGGCCGAGTACGAGCGTCTGCTGCACGAGGTTAAGACCACCGCGGCGGACATAGACGCACTGTTGTTTTGCGCCGCGCCGCGGGCGTTCTGCGACATCGCCGAAATCGCCGGGGAGCCCGCGGGGTTCGCCCTGTGGTTCTATAGCATCTCCACCTTCGAGGGCCGACACGGCCTCTACCTCGAGGACCTCTATGTCCGTCCGCATCTCCGAGGTGGCGGCGTGGGCAAGGCGCTGCTTGCCCATCTGGCCCGACGCTGCGCCACGGAGGGCCTGGCGCGGCTGGAATGGGCGGTGCTCGATTGGAACGCCCCGGCCATCGCCTTCTACGACTCCCTTGGCGCGACGGCCAAGACCGACTGGATCACCCGTCGGCTCAGCGGCGAGGCGCTCTCGCGGCTGGCCGCCGCACAGACATGAAACGGGTTCGTCGTCCTTGATCCGACCGCTTGATTTTCCCGGCGGATCGGAAACAGATGCCGGCGTGGTTCCCGCAAGGGATCAATAGGGAATGCGGTGCGGCTGTCCCAGAGCATGATGCTTGGGGGGATGGCCAATTCCGCGGCTGCCCCCGCAACTGTAAGCGGTGAGCCGCCGGACCAACCTACGCCACTGGGGCCGTTCGCCCTGGGAAGGCCGGTCCGGAGGTGTCGACCCGCGAGCCAGGAGACCTGCCACGGTCGTGGTCACGCGCGAGCGCGTCGGTCGGGGTGAGCCGAAGCGGATGGCCGAAGGGCCGGGCCTCTCCATGGGCGCGGATCCTCCGGCGGTCGCTTCTCGCGGTGACGGACAGTCGCCACGAGGTTTTTGCACAATGGTATCCCGTTCTTCCTTCGCCGGCCCCGGAGGGGCCGCGCTACTTGTCCTGGCCTCGCCCGGATGGCTTCACGCCGCCGAGTCGCCGCCGACCGACATCCTGCTGTCGACGCTGGTGATCACCGCCACGCGTATCCCCACCGCCCTCGATCAGGTCGCCAGCAGCCTGACGCTGATCACCGACCAGGACATCGAAGCCGCCCAGCAGCGCACCCTGCCCGACGTCCTGGCCGAGGTTGCGGGCCTGAGCGTCGTCCAGACAGGTGGTCCCGGCGGCCAGACCTCGGTGTTCATCCGCGGCGCCAACGCCAATCACACCAAGGTGTTGATCGACGGTATCGACGCCGTCGATCCCAGCGAGGGATCCTTCGACTTCGGCCAGACCCTGACCGCCGACCTCGCCCGCGTCGAGGTGCTGCGCGGACCTCAGAGCAGCCTCTATGGCTCCGACGCCCTTGGCGGGGTGATCTCCCTGGTCACGCGCGAGGGGAGCGGGCCGCCGAAGCTGGCCGCCACCCTGGAGGGCGGATCGTTCGCCACCTTCAACCAGGCGGGAACCTTGAGCGGGTCGACCCGGGGCCTGAGCTACGCCTTCACCGTCCAGCACGCGCTGTCCGGGGACACGCCGGTGACGCCACTCGACCTGTTGGCGCCGGGCGAGAAGCGGGTCGGCGACCGCTACGACAACCTGACCCTGTCGACCAAGCTCGGGCTGGCGGTGACAAAAGCGTTCAGCCTCGGCGCGGTGGTCCGCTACGTCGACGCCGACCTGCGCACCACAGGCGAGAACTACAACTTGTATCCGGCGAGTCCGGACGGCGCCCAGACCGACCAGAAGAGCCGGCAGCTGTTCACCCGCGGCGAGGCCAGGCTGTCACTGTTCGACGGCGTTCTGCAGAACGCCCTGGGTGTCGGCTACACCGACTACCACACCACAATCCAGGCGCCCGACGACGGCTACGGTCCGCCGCCGCCGATCGTCAACGACGGCGACCGCTTCAAGGTCGACTATCTGGGAACCGTCACCCTGTCGGCGCGCAACACGCTGCTGCTGGGGGCCGAGGCGGAGAAGGACCGGCTGCTGGGCGCGAACGGCGGACCGAACAAGGGCGCTCGGGCGGGCTTCGCCGAACTGCAGTCTAGGCCGATCGACGGTCTGAGCGTGGCGGCCAGCGTCCGCTACGACGACGACGACCGCTTCGGCGGCAAGGCCACCTGGCGCATCGCCCCGACCTGGACCATCGCCGCCACCGGCACGCGGCTGAAGGCGACCTACGGCACGGGCTTCAAGGCCCCGACCCTGACCCAGCTGTTCGTCGACTTCGCCCCATATTTTTACAGCAATCGCGACCTGAAGCCGGAGACCAGCACCGGCTATGACATCGGCTTCGAGCAGCCGCTGGCGGACGGCCGGCTGCGCCTGGGCGCG
>CAIQDO010000283.1 GCA_903870555.1 uncultured Caulobacteraceae bacterium | reverse complement strand
TCTTGGTGTAGCGCTCGCCGATCAAGGGGCTCTACATGTGCGGTTCGGGCACCCACCCCGGCGGCGGCGTGACCGGCGCACCGGGCCACAACGCGGCGGCTGAGATCATCGGGCGGACCCTGGGGGTCAGCCAGGCGGCCTTCGCCGTGCTGGACGAAGACACCGGGCGGATGACCGTCGAGGTCTGCTGGACCCGTCCCGGTGACGCGCCGCCGGAACGCGACATATCCTTCCCGAACTACCGCCTCTATCGCCCGGCCCTGGAGACGGGCGAGCCGGTGGCGGTGGCGGCGCCAAGCGGCGCGGCAATGGCGTACCGGCCGCTGACCGTCCGGGCGACGCCAAACCGGATCCTTTGGCTGCAAAACCCCGCTCCCCGCGACTGGTCCGCCGACGAGCTTACGTTCGTCCGGGAGGCCGCGGAACGGACACGTGGCGCCGTCGAGCGTCGCCGGGCCGAACAGGATCTGCGCGAACTGGCCCAGTGGCTCGAAAAGGAGGTCGAGACCCGCACCGCCGAGTGGAGCCGCCTCTGGCGCAACTCCCGCGACCTGCTGCTGGTGATGGACGGCGCCGGATTGATCCGCGCGGCGAACCCGGCATGGACAACCGTGCTGGGCTGGCCGCCGGAAGCGCTCGTCGGCCGGGGCTTCGTCGACTTCGCCCATCCCGAGGACCGCGACGCCACGGGGCGGGCGGTGGCCACGGCGGCTGGCGCCGGCTCGCCAAGTTTCGAGGCGCGCTTCCGCCGTCTGGACGGCGGTTACCGCTGGATTTCCTGGATGGCGGCGCCGGAGGACGACCTGATCTATGCCACCGGACGGCACGTCACGGCCGAAAAGGAGGCCGCCGCCGCCCTTGAGGAAACGCAGGTCCGCCTGCGCACGTTCTTCGAGACCAGCTACCAATATCGCGCCCTGATCTCCCTCGACGGACGACTGCTGGAGGCAAATGCCACGGCCCTCGCGGCGGCGGCGGCCCGGCGCGAGGACGTCGTCGGCCAAGCCCTTTGGCAGACGCCGTGGTTCACCCTGACCAAGGGCATACCCGAGGCGGTGCGGGCCGCCGTCGCCAGTGTCGCCGCCGGCGCGGCCCGACGGGAGGACATCCATCTGCTGCTGCCCTCGGCCGGCTGGCGCTGGCTCGACTATACCCTCCGGCCGCTGATCGACGCCCGCGGAGCCGCGGTGGGCATCGTGCTGGAAGCGGTGGACATCACCGAGCGGCGAGAGACCGAGGCGGCGTTGCGCCAGAGCCAGAAGCTGGAGGCGATGGGGCAACTCACCGGCGGGGTGGCGCACGACTTCAACAATCTGCTTACCCCGATCATCGGCGGCCTGGACCTGCTGCAACGGCGCGGCCTGGGCGGCGAGCGCGAGCGACGGCTGATCGACGGGGCGCTGCAATCGGCCGAGCGCGCCAGGACCCTGGTCCAGCGCCTCCTGGCGTTCGCCCGGCGCCAGCCACTGAGGACCGGACCCGTCGATCTGTCCGCCCTGATAGCCGGCATGGCGGACCTGGTGTCCACCACGGCCGGGCCGCGGATCGAGGTCGTCTGCGACGCCCCCGCCGACCTCCCCCATGTCCAGGCCGACACCAATCAGCTTGAAATGGCGCTGCTGAACCTGAGCGTCAACGCGCGCGACGCCATGCCGGACGGAGGACGGCTGATCCTCTCCGCCAGCCGTGAAATCATCGGATCGGGCCATCGGCTTCAGCTTCAACCGGGCCCCTACGTCCGGCTGTCGGTGACCGACACCGGACGCGGCATGGACGAGGCCACCCTCGCCCGGGCCATCGAACCCTTCTTCTCCACCAAAGGACAGGGCCGCGGCACGGGCCTGGGCCTGTCCATGGCCCATGGCCTAGCCTCTCAGCTCGGCGGCGCCCTGACCATAGCCAGCCAGCCCCTGGAGGGCACCGTCGTCGAGCTCTGGCTGCCGGTCAGTATCGGCGCCGCTCAATCGCGTCCGCCCCCACGGCACGCCACCACGCGGCCTGGTCAGGCGCAAACGGTGCTCCTGGTCGACGACGAGGCGCTCGCCCGCGCCAGCACGGCCACCATGCTCGTCGACCTCGGCTATCAGGTTCTGGAGGCCGCCTCGGCCGGCGAGGCGGTGGCAATCGTCGAGAGCGGGCGCCACATCGACCTGCTGATCACCGATCAGTTGATGCCAGGACTCCCCGGCGTCGAACTGGCCCGGGTGTTTCGCGAACGCCGGCCGGGACCACCGGTGCTGATCGTCACCGGGTACGCGCAGGCCCTGCCATCGGACCTGCCCCACCTTAGCAAGCCGTTCCGCCACGACGGCCTGGCCGCGGCAATCGCGTCTTTGGCGCCACAGTTGGACTGAAAGCGCCCCTCCCTTCGCGAGCGCAGCATGGCGCCGAACAGTTGTTTGACCTGCCTCAAAGTATCCCTCGGGGGTTGAGCCCATCAGCGGGCCACCGACATAGCCGGCCTGTCGCCGCGCCAAGTTCGAGGGAATTTATTATGAAGTACACTGCTTCCCTGGCTGCCGCCGTCAGCCTAGCCGCCCTGTTCGCCGCCAGCCAGACGCTCGCCGCAGACGCCGCGGCCAAACCCGCAGGCAAGGGGACCCTGCTGATCGACCTGCGCATCAGCGATGTCGTGCCTTCCGCCAACAGCCCCATCTTCACGGCCGCCGGCGCCGACACAGGCCTCAAGGTTCGGGTCGGCGACAGCATCATGCCGACGCTGGGCATCGACTACATGCTGACCGACCAGATCTCGGTTGAGGCCATTCTGGGCATCACCGAACACTCGATCACCGCTGGCGCCCCCGGCGGCGCCTTCGCCAAGGTCCACAGCACCTGGGTGCTGCCGCCGGTCGTCACCGTCAAATATCATCCCTTCCCGACGGCCAAGATCAGCCCCTATGTCGGCGCCGGCGCCAACCTGATGGTGTATTTCTCCGGCACGGACTTCAATGGTTACAAACTCGGCCTGAAGGACGAGCTCGGTTACGCGTTCCAGGCCGGTTTCGACGTTCCCCTGACCGGTCCCTGGTCGCTGAACGCCGACGCCAAGAAGGTGTTCACCACCACCCGGGCCAACATCAACAGCGGCGCCCTCACCAGCAACGTCAAGCTGAACCCCTGGGTGGTTTCCCTGGGCGTCGGCCGCCGGTTCTAGGACTGACGACACCCACGAGACCGCCTAGGGACGGAACGTCCAAGGGCGGCCCGGAAACGTCGTTTCGATCCACACATGACCCAGGGCGGCGACGCCCTGGGTTTTGTCATTGTGGCGTCCGTCCCCGATCGAGGTCGATGACGCGCCCGACGCCGACCTCGGCCAAAAACGTCTCGTCATGGCTGGCGATGATGAAGGCGCCGTCGCAGCCGCGCAGGGCCGCTTCCAACGCCGCGATCGAATCCAGATCGAGATGGTTGGTCGGCTCGTCGAGAATCAGCAGCCCCGGCGGACGCGCCGCCATCAGCACGCAGGCCAGGGCCGCGCGAAGGCGTTCGCCTCCCGACAGGGCCGCGGCAGGCTTCAGCGCCGCCGCATTGCGGAACAGGAACCGGGCCAGGGCCGCGTGGGCGGCGTTCTCGTCCGCCTCAGGGTTGAGCCGACGGAAGTTCTCCACCAGGCTTTGGCGATCGTCGAGCAGGGCGGCGCGCTGGTCGAGAACAGCCACCGCGACGCCGCGGACAACCCGCCCGGCTGCCGGAGCCAGCCGTCCGGCGGCCAGGCCGATCAGGGTGGACTTGCCCGAGCCGTTTGCCCCTTTCAGCGCCACCCGCTCCGGGCCAAAGATCGAGAAGGACAGGCCAGACAGCAGCGGCGCGCCGCCTGGCCAGGCGAAGCTCACAGCATCGAAGGCCAGCACCGGCTTGCCCGGCGGCAGGCCTGTCGGCGGCGTGTCGAAGTCCGCCCGCCGCACGCGCTCGACCCTGGCCTCGGCCTCCCTCAGCGCCGCTCGGGCGTCGTCCCTCAGGCGGTCGGCCAGACGTCCCTGGCGCGCGCCGGTGCTTTCCGCGCGCTCGGCGTGAAAGCCGAGCTGGATCTTCGGCATATCGGTCTTCAGGCGGGAGCGCTTCCCGGCGGCGTCCTTGCGTTGCTGGCGCTCCCGCACCGCCTGAACCGTTCGGTCAATGCGCGCCGCCTCCAGCCTGGCCGCCTCCAGATCACGCGCCGCCGCGACATCCTCCTCGGCCTTGCGGGCGGCATAGAGGTCGAAATTGCCTCCGAAGGTTCGCGCGCCCAGGCCGGACAGCTCGACGATGCGGTCCATCCGCCGCAGCAGGTCGCGGTCGTGGCTGACCGCCAGCACGCCGCCGCCCCATCCCTCGACCAGCAACGCGACCGCCGCACGGCCGTCGACATCGAGGTTGTTGGTCGGTTCGTCGAGCAGCAGCACGTCCGGCTGGGCCAGCAGCAGCGCGGCCAGGGCCGCGCGGGTGATCTGGCCGCCACTGAGCGCGTCCGGCGGCCGCGCCAGGTCGAGCCCCGCCAGCCCGACCTGGACCAAAGCCCTTTCCAGGCGTTGCGGCAGGGTCCAGTCGGCCGCGTCCAAGTCGCCGCCCTCGCCTTCGCCCCGCTCGATGCGATCCAACACGGCGAGCGACGACGAGACGCCGAGGACGTCCGCCAGGGTCGCATTGGGAGGGGGCGCGTGGATCTGGGGGAGGAGGGCGACCCGACCGAGCACCGAGACCGATCCGGCGGCCGGAACGGTCTCGCCGAGGATCAGCCGTAGCAGGGTGGTCTTGCCGACGCCGTTGCGGCCGACCAGACCGACGCGCTCTGGGCCCAGGGCGAAGGTGAGGTTCTCGAAGAGGAGGTGGCCGTCAGGCGCGCGGCAGGTGACTGAATCGAGCGTGATGAAGGCTGACATGGGGGACCGGATGACTGTTGGCGAAGCGGGCGAAACAGGGCTTCGTCGTCAGTCTCATCGGTCTTTCCTCCATCCGGTTGCTGACAGTGTAACGCCGGGGCCCCGGTCTTGGCCAGGACCCCGTGTCCCGTTGGTCAGGCGCCCGACAGCCCCCGCAGCGCGGCGTTGGCGATGGTGAGCTTGGCGAAGGACCAGCCACCGGGAGAGGCCTCGATCTCCTCCAGGGTGTCGCGGGCCGATTTGACCGCCTTGGCGCGATCGGCGGACCAGGCGGCGACCGTGGCCACGTCCCGGCCCGGATCGTCCAGGTCGGGACTTCCGGCATGGGCGATGACCGCCGCGGCCAGGGCGGCCTGTTCGGCCAGAATGTCCTCTATCAGGCGGCGCACGGCCATCCGCTCATAAAGATCCCCGACCGAGCGGGCGGCGGCGGCCTCCCTCAGCCGATCGAAGC
>CAIQDO010000282.1 GCA_903870555.1 uncultured Caulobacteraceae bacterium | reverse complement strand
GGCCGTAGAGGTAGTCGGCCTTGTTCAGCGGGGTCGAACGGATGATCGGCCCGAAACCGGTCTCGTCGTCGCGGACGATGACATTGGCGACGAAGGCGGCGGTGACGAACAGGTAGATCACGCCGAGGATCAGGTGGGTCTGGCCGATGACGAAGGCGGCGTTCTTGTGGATGTTGTCGGTCGAGCCGATCTGGATGTTGCTCGACGCCACCGAGCCGAACGACATCAGGGCGAAGAAGGCCGCCGCGACCCAGAAGATCGGCTGGCGCAGCTGGTGGCGGAATTCGAACCGCGCGATCTGAAACAGCATGACGCGGGCAGCTCAGGCGGCCGCGCGCGCGGCGTGGAGGGTCGAGAAGTAGACGTCCTCCAGACCGCCGTCGTATCGCGCGAAGCCCTCGCCCGGGTCGGCGTCGGCCAGGACGTGAACCACGGTGCGACCGGCGAACAGGCGGGTGGAGATCACGGCCAGCCGTTCGCGGCACGCCTCAAGTTCGGACCGGTCGATGGTCTTGGTCCAGATCCGTCCGCTGAGTTCGCCGATCAGGGCTGCGGGCTCGCCCGTCCGGACGATGCGTCCGTCGCAGATGATCGCCATGGCCGGGCAGAGGTCGGAGACGTCCTCGACGATATGGGTCGAGAGGATCACCACGGTGTTGTCGCCGATCTCGGCGAGGAGGTTGAGGAAGCGGTTGCGCTCCTCCGGATCGAGGCCGGCGGTGGGTTCGTCGACGATGATCAGACGGGGATCGCCGATCAGGGCCTGGGCGATGCCGAACCTCTGGCGCATGCCTCCGGAAAAGCCCGCCAGGGCCTTCTTTCGTACCGCCCAGAGGTTGGTCTGGTTGAGCAGGTCGTCGACGGTTTCCCGCCGGACCTTGGAGTCGGCGATCCCCTTGAGCACCGCCATGTGGTCGAGCATGTCCTGGGCCGACACTCGCGGATAGACCCCGAAATCCTGCGGCAAATAGCCCAGGGTGCGCCGCAGGGCCTCGGGGTTCTTGATGACGTCGATCTCGCCAAACCGGATCGATCCCGATGTCGGAGCCTGAAGCGTCGCCACTGTTCGCATCAGCGTGGATTTTCCGGCACCATTGGGACCGAGTAGTCCGTACATCCCCTTGGGAATGCTCAAGGAGACACGGTCCAGCGCGCGCACGCCATTCGCATAGACGTGCGTCAGCTCAGCAATGTTCAACATTGTCGGATTTCATCCCAGCACGGACCCGCCCCGATCCTGCCGACCAACGACCACACCGCTGGGCCAGGGATCAAGTGAAACAACCGTAAGGTTCCGCGCCGACCAATCCAAACTTGTCGACCGTGACGGCGGACGCCTCTGCCGGGAGGATCGCGGCTATATCGCCCGGCGCATCGACCAGCTCAATTCCACCCTGCGCTGGGAAGGCCGCAACCCCCCCTCCCTCGTGGATGGATCACGGGTAAGGTCCACCTGGCGGGTTGAGCCGGGCGCGAGGGGCCTTCGGCGACCGCGGGAAGCGGAGCCATGACCGAGAGCAAGGTGACCGGCGGCGACTCGCCGTCAGTGCTCATCGACGCCAGGATCGAAGCCCTCGGCGACTGGCGCGGAGAGACGCTCGCCCGGGTGCGGGCGTTGATCCATCAGGTCGATCCGGAGGTCGTCGAGACCTGGAAATGGCGCGGCGTGCCCGTCTGGGAGCATTCCGGCATCCTCTGCACCGGCGAGACCTACAAGAGCGTCGTCAAGCTGACCTTCGCCAAGGGCGCGTCACTCGACGATCCGTCGAACCTGTTCAACACCAGTCTCGAGGGTAACACGCGACGGGCGATCGACATCCGGCAAGGTGAAGTTCTGGATGAAGCCGCCTTCAAGGCGCTGATCCGCGCCGCCGTCAGACGAAACCAGGATTGAGGCGGTTCCCGCTCCGGGTCGCCCCCGGGGCGCTGGCGGGTCGGCCGACGGGCGCTGGGGGGGAGCGGTGGGGGAGCTAAGGGGGAGCCGTAAGGGAGCTAGAGGGGAGCCGCAGGGGAGCCGCGCGGGCGCTGATGTGCGGTCCAAGGCGGTTGGCCTGGGGCGCCACAACGGATTGACCTTTCAACAGAGCCTTGATTGTATTGATACAATCCGGATTTCACACCCGCAATGGTCGCCGCCGTCTCCGCCACTCGGAGCGGCGACGACGAGAAAAGCGCCCAAACGGCGCGGAAGGACCGGTTTACGATGGCAAAGAGCAACGAGTAATATTTGCATTTTGCCATATTTCGCAGCGCAGGTCAATGGCGCATCGCCCCTAGAACGGGCGAATTCCGGCCCACGCGGTCGTCGGCGGCCCGTTCGCGGTGCAGCCGACCTGCGGAATTCCCGCCGGGGGGGGGTTGCGGAAACGCCTACCCAACGGTGGCCTTCGGAGCGGAAAGCCGACCTTCCAAAGGGGCGGGCTGGCTGGCGAGCGGACGCAACGTGACGCCCGCGGACCGATGCAGTACCCTATGCCGCGACCCTGAGGAGCATTGCCGATGCAGGACCCAAGAGCGCTGGCGAACTTGAGAAATTTGCAGTCCTACAGAGCCTGGGAGCAAGAAGGCTTTCGGCGGTCCGGTTTCCTCGGTATCATCATGAGCGTCCCGATGATACTCGCGCCCCTGTTCATCTTCACCATCACTGCCTTGTTCAGGCACGCAACAACGGACGTTCGCGCCTGGGCGGTTCTGACTGCCACGGCCTTTGCCATCTACTTAGCAGCCGCAGTTGGGCTGATGCTATTCTCAGTCCTCCGGTTGCACGCTTGGAGACGGACCCACGCCTGGACGCCGCCGATCACCCGCGCCCTTCGCATGACGTAACGGATAACAGCCGCATGGCTGCGGAACGTCCGTGTCGGGTCGCTTCAAGTCGTCGGCCGGCAACCTGAAAACGGGCGTTCCCATATTGTCGCGAACGCTAACGGAGTCGCTCTACGCCGGCCATCCGAGCGAACCGACGATCGAAGGTCACGGTCCGGTCGCACCCCGCCGCGACGCCGAGGTGATGGATCAGGGCGTCGGCCAAGTCGCCTTCCGCCGGCGTGAGGGCGCGCTCGACGACATCGGCTGACTGCACGACAATCTGGCGGCTCTCAAGCAGGCGGCGAAGGACGTCGCGGACGGTTTCGCCGGAAGCGCGATAGGCGCGCGCCAGAACCCATGACAACTCGACGACGACGATCAGGCTTACGAAGCCGGGACTTTCGGGGGTGAGGGCGTCTTCCAGAAAGCGGGCCGCCTGGGCGCTCTGGACGGGATCGTCGCCGACCACGTATCGAACCAGCACGTTGGTATCGATGGCGATCACCGGGTCGACCGTGTAAACGCCTCCGCCGCGCCCTCGGCAACCGCCGCATCCATCTCCTCGAGCGAGATCGGCGGACCCGCGTGCGGCACAAGCCCCCGTAGCGCGCGAATATCGCCGGCCCGCGGCCGCATCACCAACTCGCCAGCGGGGTTGACGACAAAGTCGATCTTGCTTCCCGCCCGCAGGCCGAATGCCGCCCGGACGTCGGCGGGCACGGTGATCTGGCCCTTGGTGGTCATGGTGGCTGTGGACATCGACGCGACTCCTTCGCCTTACATGCAGTAAGGCGGCGTCGGTTTCAAGCGGGCGCCGTGAAACTACGATCGTAGTTTTGCCAAATATCGTCCTCCAGGCCGTCCCCCTAGAAGGTCGTCAACACCCCGGACGGGGGTGCAACGCAACCCGAACCCACACCCTGGAGATTATCACATGAAGCGCATCCTCCTCGCCGCCTCGGCCCTGCTCGCCGTCGCCGCCGCCTCCTCCGCCATGGCCGACTCAGTCAACGGCGCCTCCGCCACCGGCACCGCCGGCGTCACAATCTTCACCCCGATCACCGTCACGCAAACCCAAGGCCTCGACTTCG
>CAIQDO010000281.1 GCA_903870555.1 uncultured Caulobacteraceae bacterium | reverse complement strand
GGCCCGCGACCGCGCCCGCGGCGAGACCCTGCCCCTGGCCCACGTCATCCACCGCCAGACCGGCCGCAATGCCGAACTGTTCGGCTTCACCGACCGGGGCGTGCTGGCGCCGGGGATGCGCGCCGACGTCAATGTCATCGACTTCGATCGCCTCAGCCTCGGCGCGCTGGAGCTGCGCCACGACCTGCCGGCCGGCGGCGCGCGGCTTATGCAGGGCGCCGACGGCTACCTGGCCACCCTGATCGGCGGCGAGGTCACGAGGCGCAATGGCGAGGCGACCGGCGCCCGTCCTGGCCGCCTGGCCCGCGCGTTCGCCTGAGGTTTTCGCGAAACGGGCCGATTGCGCTATAGGGGGCGATTGCCCGCCCCCTGCGAAGTCTCCCCGTGTCCATCACCCTCGACCTTTCCCGCGCCACCCCCGCGACCCCGAACCTGGGGCCGGTCAATCTCGCCGGCCTGACCCGTCAGCAGATCGCCACGGCCCTGGTCGAGGCCGGGGTGGTGTCTCCCTCCCAGGCGAAGATGCGCGCCAGCCAGATCTGGGGCTGGACCCAGCACCACGGCCTGACCAGCTTCGAGGGCATGAGCAACATCGCCAAGGAGACCCGCGCCCTCCTGGCCGACCGCTTCGTGCTCGACCGGCCGCAGATCGTCGAGCGCCAGGAGAGCATCGACGGTACGACCAAGTGGCTGATCCGCTTCGCCCCGGGGATCGAGGCCGAGACGGTGTTCATCCCCGACGTTGGCGGCGGCTCGGGCGCCCTGTGCGTCTCCAGCCAGGTCGGCTGCACGCTCAACTGCACCTTCTGCCACACTGGCACCCAGGCCCTGGTGCGCAACCTCACCGCCGCCGAGATCGTCGCCCAGGTCCAGACAGCGCGCGACGACCTCGCCGAATGGCATGTCGGGCCGGGCGAGCGGCGCCTGACCAACATCGTCTTCATGGGCATGGGCGAGCCGCTCTATAATCTCGACGGCGTGGCCACGGCGCTGGATATCGTTTCCGACGACCAGGGCATCGCGATCTCCCGCCGGCGGGTGACGGTGTCGACCTCCGGCGTCGTGCCCAGGCTGACCGAACTGGGCGAGCGCACCGGCGCCATGCTGGCGATCTCCCTGCACGCCGTCACCGACGAGCTGCGCGACGTGCTGGTGCCCATCAACAAGGCCTATCCGATCGCGCAGCTGCTCGACGCCATCCGCGCCTATCCCGGCCTGTCCAATGCCAAACGGGTGACGTTCGAATACGTCATGCTCAAGGGCGTCAACGACAGCCCGGCCGAGGCCCGCGCCCTGGTCGAGCTGCTGCGCGGCATCCCGGCCAAGATCAACCTGATCCCGTTCAATCCCTGGCCGGGCAGCCCCTATGAGTGCTCCAGCGGCAACCGCATCCACGCCTTCGCCGACATCGTCAACGCCGCCGGCTACGCCTCGCCGATCCGCACCCCCCGCGGCCGCGACATCCTCGCCGCCTGCGGCCAGCTGAAATCCCAGAGCGAGAAGACGCGCGCCAGCGCCCGCCGGGCGGCCGAGGCAGGCTAGGTTTTTTCCGTCGCCAGGTGGGCGGCGGTAAGCTCCAGCGCCTCGACCAGCGAAACCCGCTCCAGCCGGACACCTTCGGGCAGACTGGAAAACAGCCGCGTCGGGGCGGCGGCGTCGAGCATGACGAACACGCCCTTGTCGTCGGCCCGGCGGATCAGCCGGCCGAAGGCCTGGGAGATCCGGCCCCGCGCCTGGGCGTCGTCATAGGCCTTGCCGCCGAACCGGCCGCGCCGCGCCTTGTGCAGAATGTCGGGCCGGGGCCAGGGCACCCGGTCGAAGGCCAGCAGTCGCAGCGACCGGCCGGGGACGTCGACCCCGTCGCGCACCGCGTCGGTGCCGAGCAGGCAGGAATCCTCCTCGGCCCGGAAGATGTCGACCAGCGTTCCCACCTCCAGCGGATCGACATGCTGGGCGTAGAGGGCCAGGCCCTTGTCGGCCAGGGGCCCGGCGATCCGCTCATGCACCGCCTTGAGCCGCCGGATGGCGGTGAACAGCCCCAGGCCCCCGCCGCCGGCGGCCAGGAACAGCTCCCGCATCGCCGCCCCGATCTGCCGCGCGTCGTCCTTGGCCACGTCGGTGACCACCAGCGCCAGGGCGTTGGAGGCATAGTCGAATGGCGAGGCCAGCTTCAACGTCTTGGGCCGTTCGGGCAGGCGCGCCGCCCCGGTGCGCATCTCGGCCATCGCGAACGGATCGATCGGACTGGCGTCGGTCAGGGTGGCGCTGGTCACCAGAACCCCGTGGGCCGGGGCGATCACCGCCGCGGTCAGGGGCTCGGTGGGGTCGACCCAGTGGCGGCGGCAGGCGGCGTCCACCACCCGGCCATAGAGAAAGGTGGCCTCGAACCAGTCGACGAAATCGGGATCGTCCTCGGCGTCCTCGTCGATGGCCGTCAGCATCGAGCGCCAGGCCGGCAGCACCATCCGCGCCCGTCGGTCGAGACCGCGCAACGCCCCCTCGATCCGCGCCCGCTCGGCGGGACCCAGGGTGTCGGCCTCGTCGTCCAGCGTGGCCTCCAGCTGCCGCGACAGGTCGAGCAGCGGCGTCTCGATCGCCGCGATCGCCTTGGCGGCGGCGCCCGCCGAGGCCCGCACCAGGTCGATGGCCGGCCGGGCGGCGCATTCCATGCCCACCTCCGACGGCGCGGACCGGGCGCGCAGCTGTTCCAGCACCGCCACCAGGAAGGCCTCGATCGGCCCCATCGGGCTGACCTCGCCGGCGCCGGGGGCGATGCGGCCGCTCCAGCCTTCGCCTGGCAGGGCGGCGGCGGCGTGCAGCACCGCCTGCAGCGCCGCGCGGGCGTCGTCGCGATCGGCCAGCAGCTCCGACAGCCGCGCCTCCAACCCACGGCCGCGCCGCCCCCGCCCCTCCGGACCGCGGATCCAGCGGCGCATCTCGGCGGACTCCGCGCCGCTGAGGGCGGCGGCGAAGGCGCTGTCGGCGGCGTCGAACAGGTGGTGGCCCTCGTCGAACACGATCCGGCGCAGGCGGCTGGTCTCGCCGTCGTCCTTCTGCCCCCGCGCCGCCCGGGCGCCGTCGAAGGCCGCCTGGCTGAGCACCAGGGCGTGGTTGCCGATGACGATATCGGCGTGCTTGGAGGCGCGCACCGCCTTCTCGATGAAACAGGCGCGGTAGTGGGCGCAGCCGGCGTGGACGCATTCGCCGCGCCGGTCGACGAGGTTGGCGGCGCTGGCCTGGGCTGGCGGGGCCACGGCGAACAGCGTCGGCAGCCAGGCCTGGAAATCGCCGCCGGTCATGTCGCCGTCGCGGCTGGCCCGCAGCCAGCGGGCGGTCAGGGCGAGGCCGATCAGGTCGGAACCGCCGAGCCGCCCGGCGTTCACCGCATCCTGAAAGTTGAGCAGGCAGGCGTAGTTCTCGCGGCCCTTGCGCACCACCGCCTTGACCGCCCGGATCGCCGGGTTCGGCCAGATCGCGTGGCTCTCGCGCTCGATCTGCCGCTGCAGGGCGCGGGTGTAGGTGGAGATCCACACCCCGGGGCCGTTGGTCTCGGCCCACAGGGAGGCGGGGGCCAGATAGGCCAGGGTCTTGCCGATGCCGGTGCCGGCCTCGGCCAGCATCATCATCGGCTCGCCCTCGCGCAGGCGTGGCTGGAAGGCGTGGGACGCCTCGCTGGCGAACACCGCCTGGTTGGGCCGGGCCTCGTCCAGGCCGGAGCGCTCCAGCAGCAGCGCCAGCCGCGTCGCCGCCGCCTCGGGGTCGATCGGCCGGCTTCCGGCCTCGCCGGGCGGCGCCTGGTCCTCCCACTCGGCGATCCGCGACCAGACATCCAGGCCGTCGCTCCGCCAGGGACGGCCCAAGGGCGCGGACCGCAAGGCCCCGATTGCCGCCGCCGCCCAGGGCCAGCTGGCCCGACCCATCACCTCGGCCTGGGCCAGGGCCTCCTCGCGGCTCGGCGTCGGCGACAGGGCCAGTTCGTCGAGCAGCACAATGGCCGCCGCCCGCAGCACCCCGGCCTGGGACGGGGCGTCGCGAGGCTCGGCCAGGCCCAGCGCCAGGGCGAGGCCGACGGCCGAGGGGGCGCAGAACCGCGCCGGCCGGACGAAGGCGAACAGCTCCAGCACATCGAACAGGCGCGGCGACCGGGGAGGGGCGGGCAGGCCCAGCCGCCGGGCGGTCATCGAGGCGTGCGCGAGCAGCACCGGGCCGCGCTCGAACAGGTCGCGGGCGTCGGGCATGCGGATCGCCCGCGCCGCCCCGCCGTCGGCCACGCCCGAACGTCCGCCGGGCAGGACAACCAGGGCCGGGGCGAGATCCAGGGCGGGGACGGAGGTGGTCACAGCCGATGATACCTCACCGCGGGGCGCGGCGGAACGGCCGCCGCCGTCGGGGTCAGCCGGCGCGATAGGCCGCCGTGACGACCGCGGCCTGGCTCTCGCGCTTGAGGTTCATCAGCACCTTGGGCGTGCTGCCGCGCAGGCCGGCGCGGACGATCACGGCTGGCAGCAGGATATTGGCCTTCACCCGGTTGATGTAGATCACCCGCGTGTGGGCGCCGCCGTCCAGCGCCTCCAGTCGCCATTCGCCATCCTCGGCCTGGAGATCGCCGCCCGCCTTCTTGAAGCGGATAGTGCTGTAAGGCTGGTACTCGGACCGCACCACATTGTGGATGTCGGGCAGGAACATGTTGCCCCGGGAGAACTGGTCGCGGATGTCCCATCCCTGGCGCTGGTCGCCCTTGAGCACGGTGCAACTCGCCAGGTCGGCGATGAAGCGGCCGGCCAGCTTGCAGTCGGTCATCACCGCCCAGACGGTGCTCGGGGGGGCGGCGATGTCCACCGCCGCGCGGATCAGGGCGGCGCCGTCGGTGTCCGGCAGGACCTCGGCCCAGGCCTGGCCGCCCCGCAAGGTTTTTTGCGCCAAGGGGGTCGGCCCCCATGCCAGCAAAGGCGTGGCGGCGAGAGAAAGGGCCATGGAGAGGCCTAAAAGCTTGGCTTTCAAAGGAAACTCCAGGGGATCGACATCGCCCGCTCGATGACCCGCATAGCGGGTTTTGTGCGTTTACGCACGTGCAACATTTTCAGGCTGCGGGATGCAGCGTCAGCTTCTGCAGCCGCCAGTTGAGCAGCTCGGCCACATAGAGGGTGTTTTCCGACGGGCAGGCCATCTCGTGGATCCAGCCGAACTGGCCGATCGCCTTGCCCGATTGTCCCAGCCAGCCGAGCACATGGCCGTCCAGGTCGAGCTTGTAGACCCGGCCCGGATAGGCGTCGGCGGCGTAGAGCACCTGCTTGCCGCCCACCGGCGGGGTGATGCAGATCGCCCAGGGCGCGCCAGGCGCCATGGTCCCGCTCGCCGTCGGCCCGGGTTTCGCGCCGATCGCCGGGGCGGCGTCCGGCGGCGCGGGCACGTCGATGGTGATGATCTTCAGCAGCGTCCCCTGGGTGTCGAACACCTG
>CAIQDO010000280.1 GCA_903870555.1 uncultured Caulobacteraceae bacterium | reverse complement strand
TGGGCCAACACCGTCAACGCCCCCGATCTGGTCGACGTCTACCGCCTGACGCTCAATCCCCAGAACCCCGACCAGTACCGGCTCGACGGCGGGTGGCGGAACTTCGACAAGAGCGACGCGGCCATCCGGGTGAAGCTCTGGGGCCCGCTCTATTGGACGGTGCACAAGGCCGTGCTGTGGTCAGCCCACGGGCCGGTGATGAAGACCGACCACGGCGTGTTCGCCATCCGCTACGCCGGCATGGGCGAGGCGCGCCAGGCGCTGCAATACTACCGGCTCGACAAGGCCCGGAACCTGACCGAGTGGCGCGCGGCCATGGCCCTGCAGGCCCTGCCGAGCATCAACTACATCTACGCCGACGAGGCCGGGAACATCGGCTATGTCTACAATGGCCTGTTCCCCGACCGTAAGGCCGGGATCGACTGGAGCGGCGAACTGCCGGGCGACCGCTCGGACCTGATCTGGACCCGCTACCTGACCTTCGACCGCGTGCCGCAGATCTGGAATCCCAGGTCAGGCTACGTCTTCAACTCCAACAACACCCCGTTCCAGGCCACCGGCGCGGAGGACGCGCTGAAGCTGGCCGACTTCCCGGCCACGATGGGCATCCAGACCAACATGACCAACCGGTCCTACCGCGCCCAGGAGACCTTCGGCGCCGATCCGCACATCACCGCCGCCGCCTTCCGCGCCTACAAATACGACATCGCCTACAGCGACCGGTCGGACGTGGCCAAGGTGATCCAGCTGGTCCTCGCTCTCGACCCCAAGGGCGACGCCGACATCGTCGCCGCCCAACGCCTGCTGGCGGGCTGGGACCGGCGGATGGCCATCGGCGGGCGGGCGCCGGCCCTGGCCATCGCCGTGGCCACGCCGATCGCCAAGGCCTGGAGCGACAAGAGCCCCGCCCCCGACACCCGCGCGACGCTGACGGCGGCGATCGCCGACTTCAAGGCCCACTTCCACCGCATCGACCCGCGCTGGGGCTCGGTGAACCGCATCGTACGGGGCAAGGTCGACCTGGCGATCGACGGCGGGCCGGACACCTATCGCGCGGTCTATGGCGAGACCCAGAAGGACGGCCGGCTGAAGGCCATGGCCGGCGACACCTTCATCATGTTCGTGACCTGGGACAAATCCGGGCGACTGGAGTCCGAAAGCATCCACCAGTTCGGCTCGGCGACCCTCGACGCCAAATCCCGGCACTACGCCGACCAGACGCCGCTGTTCACCGCCATGGGAACCAAGCCCGTGCGGTTCACCGAGGCGCAGCTGGCCGGGCATATCGAGGCCGACTACGCGCCCGGGCAGACGCATTAAGGCGGGCGCATTGAGGCGGGCGAGGTCGAGCGGCGTCCTGTATTTCGGGGTCGCAACGCAGGCGGGGGGACGGTTTTGTCGAGACAACTTCACAAGGCGTGGCTGAAGGTCACCGCCGTCGTCGTCGGCGCGTTCGCGCCGGTGTTCTCGCTGGGGACGATGTCTCAGACGATGGAGCCCGCCCGGCTCACCCTGGATATGCTCAGCTGGCCGGTGGACGGCGCGACGACCTACGACTCTCCAGACACACAGTTTCTGTCGGCCCTGACGGGCGGCTTCCTCCTCGGCTGGGGTGTGATGATCTGGTGCCTGTCCCTATGGGTCTATGACGACGCGCCCGAGGGCGTGCGAAAGACGGTGCTGGCCAGCGTGATCGCCTGGTTCGTGCTCGACAGCATCGGCTCGATCGCCTCCGGGAACGCCTCGAACGTCGTCTTCAATTTGCTGGTGCTGCTGCTCGCGGTCGGCCCGCTCTGGCGGCCGGCGAAGGACTGACCGACCGCCGAGCTGGCCCCGCCTAGACGGGACGCTTCAGGAACGGGACGATCCGCCACATCACCGGATGGCCGTCGAACTGGTGCTTCAGGCCGCCGGCGACGTGCAAGGCGAGGTTGGCAAGCATGAGGTAGACGAACACCGTGGTGTGGGA
>CAIQDO010000279.1 GCA_903870555.1 uncultured Caulobacteraceae bacterium | reverse complement strand
GGGGTTGCGGCTGTCGACGGGCAGACGGAACAGCAGGCTGCCCTCCCGTCCCAATGCATCGGCCAGGGTCCCGCCTCGCGACGCCACCAGCGATCGGCCGCCGGCCCGGACCACGGCGGCGGCGGTGTCCAGCGTCACCCGCTCGACCCCGCCGCCATCCAGCCGAGGCGTGACTTGCAGCAGAGTGAATCCCATTGGCAGGGCGGGCGGCTCGATGGTCTGTCTCCAGTGTCGAGGACGGGATATGGCCCTGGTCAGCTCAACAAGGAAGATGGACATGACCGCCGATCAGCCCGCGCCCGAAACGACCGGCCGTCTCGAGGTCGATGGCGCCGGCCTGGCTTGGCGCAAGGTTGCCGGCAGAGGGCCCGTGGTGGTCTGGCTCGGCGGGTTCCATTCCGACATGTCCGGAACCAAGGCCCAGGCCCTCGCGGACTGGGCGGTGGCGCGGGGCCGGGCGTTCCTGCGTTTCGACTATTTCGGCCATGGCCAGTCCGACGGCGATTTCGCGGTTGGGACGATCACCCGCTGGCGGAGCGATGTTCTGGCTGTTCTCGACGCCCTGGCCCCGGGCGAGGTGGTGCTGGTCGGCTCCTCAATGGGCGGCTGGCTCGCCTGCCTCGCCACCCTGGCCCGGCCGGAGCGGGTCAAGGGCCTGGTGCTGATCGCGCCGGCCGCCGATTTCACTGAGCGCCTGCTGAAGCCGTCCCTGCCGCCGGAAGCCTTGGCGGCTCTGGCGCGGGATGGGGTATGGACGCGACCCTCGGTCTATGACGGCGATGGCTACCCGATCTCGGCGGCCTTGCTGGAGGATGGCGCCCGCTGGTCGATCCTGGGCGCGCCGGTTCCGATCACGGCGCCTGTCCGCATTCTCCAGGGCGGCGCCGATCCCGATGTCCCCTGGCGCCACGCCCTCGAACTGGCCCAGGCCATCGTGCACGACGATGTCGTCTTCACCCTGATCCGGGACGGTGACCACCGGCTGTCCCGCCCAGCGGACATCGGCCGCCTGATCGCGACGGTGGAGGAGCTTGTCGACCCATAGAGAAACCGCGCGGTCGGCGCGCCTCAGACCGCGAGGAGAACCTCCAGCGCCGCCCGGGCGGCGGGGCCGCAGGCGGGGTCCTTCAGGGCGAAGGCGACGTTGGCCCGCAGCAGGCCCATCGTGTCGCCACAGTCATAGGTCGTGCCGACATAGTCGAGGGCGTGGAACGGTTCGCGCGCCATCAGTCGCAGCATGGCGTCGGTCAGCTGGATCTCGCCGCCCGCTCCGCGGGTGTGCGACCCAAGCTCTTCCATCACGCCCGGTTGCAGCACATAGCGCCCGGAGATGAACAGGTTGGACGGCTCGGTCCCGGGGGCCGGCTTCTCGACCATGCCAGTCATCGCCTTCAGCCGGCCGTCGAATCCGGGCGCGGTCTCTCCCAGGTCGACGATCCCATACTTGTGCGCCTCGCCCGCCGGCGCGGGTTCGACGACGACGATGTTGCCGCCAACCGCTTCGTGGGCGGCGATGGCCTGGGCCAAGGCGCCGGGCGCCGCGTCCATCAGCATGTCGGGCAGCATCACCGCGAAGGGCTCGTCGCCGATCAGGTCTCGGGCGCACCACACCGCATGGCCGAGCCCGAGCGGCGCCATCTGACGCACGAAGCTCATCTGGCCGGGATTCATCAGGTCCGAGTGGACGTCCTTGAGGATTTCGGTGCGCCCCTTGGCGGCCAGGCCTGACTCCAGTTCCACGGCGTGGTCGAAATAGTCCTCGATGGCGCCCTGACCTCGGCCGACGATGAAGATGAAGTGCTCAATGCCCGCGGCGCGCCCCTCGGCCACCACATGGGCCAGGATCGGCCGGTCGAACACGTTCAGCAGATTCTTGGGCGTCACCTTGGCCGCCGGTTGAATCCGGGTCCCGAGGCCCGCCACCGGAAGGACAGCCTTACGCACGCGCTTCGTCATCGTTCTTGCTCCGCCACGCTTCTCCTACTCAACCGTGACCGATTTGGCGAGGTTGCGCGGCTGATCCACGTCTGCGCCTTTGAGAACGGCGACCTGGTAGGCGATCACCTGAATGGGAACGGCGAAGACAAGCGGCGCGATCAGGGGATCGCAGGCCGGCGCGATCACCACCGTGGCGCCGTCGGGCGCATGAGACGCGCCCTTGGCGTCGGTGATCAGCACCACCCGGCCGCCCCGGGCGATCACCTCGCTCATGTTCGAGCTGGTCTTGTCATAGAGGGCGTCGCTGGGGGCGATGACGATGATCGGCGTCGCCTCGTCCACCAGGGCGATGGGGCCGTGCTTGAGTTCGCCGGCGGCGTAGCCCTCGGCGTGGATGTAGCTGATTTCCTTCAGCTTGAGGGCCCCTTCCAGGGCCAGCGGGAACATCGCCCCGCGCCCGAGGTAGAGGACGTCGCGGGCCTTGGCGATCTCCTGGGCCACCGGCAGGATCCAGCCGTCGTCGAGGATGGCGTCGGCGATCAGCCGGGGCGCCTCAAGGAGCAATGCGGCCAACCTGGCCTCCTCGGCCGCGTCGATCCGGCCGCGCTGGCGGGCTGCGGCGATGGCCAGGGCGGTCAGGGCCGCCACCTGGGAGGTGAAGGCCTTGGTCGAAGCCACGCCGATCTCCGGCCCGGCATGGGTTGGGAACATCACGTCGACTTCCCGGGCCATGGTCGATTCATGACTGTTGACCAGGGCGGCGGTGGTGATTCCCCGCGCCTTGCACCAGCGCAACGCCGCCAGGGTGTCAGCGGTCTCGCCGGACTGGGAAATCGCCAGGCACAGGGCGCCGGGATAGAGCGCCGGGTCGCGGTAGCGGAACTCCGAGGCGATCTCGACCTCGGTCGGCAGGCCCGCCAGACTCTCGAACAGGTAGCGGCCGATCATGCCGGCGTAGGAGGCGGTGCCGCAGGCGACGATCATCAGCCGGTCGACCGTGGCGAAATCCATCCCCGGCGACGAGACGGTGGCGGTGATCGGGTCGATATAGGCCGACAGGGTGTGCTGGCAGGCGTCAGGCTGGTCATGGATCTCCTTCTCCATGAAGTGCCGGTAGTTGCCCTTTTCCACCAGGGCGCTGGCGGCGGACACCACCCGCACGGGACGACTCGCGGCCACGTTGTCCCGGTCGAAGATGCGGGCGCCGCGATGGTCGATGGCGACGCTGTCGCCTTCCTCAAGATAGACGATCCGGTTGGTGAACGGTCCCAGCGCCAGGGCGTCGCTGCCGATGAACATCTCGCCCTGCCCCTCGCCCACCACCAGAGGGCTGCCGCGCCGGGCGCCCAGCACCAGGGTTTCCTCGCCCTGGATCAGCACCGCCACGGCGTAGGCCCCGGTCACCCGGCCCAGCGCCGCCTGGAACGCGGTCAGCGGATCGACATCGCCGCTCAACTCGCGGTCGATCAGGTGCGCGATCACCTCCGTATCGGTGTCGCTCTCGAACCGGCGTCCCTCGGCGATCAGTTCCGCCTTAAGCGGCGCGAAATTCTCGATGATGCCGTTGTGGACCACCGCCACCCGTCCGGCCATCTGCGGGTGGGCGTTGCGCACCGACGGGGCGCCGTGGGTGGCCCACCGCGTGTGACCAATGCCGGTGGTTCCGGGCAGGGGCTGCTCGACCAGCAGGGCCTCGAGGTTGCGCAGCTTGCCTTCCGCCCGCCGACGCTCGAGCCGGCCGTTGGCCGCCACCGCGACGCCGGCCGAGTCGTAGCCGCGATATTCGAGCCGCCTGAGACTGTCGACCAGCCGCGAGGACACGGGGGATGATCCAACGATGCCAATGATGCCGCACATGGTTTTCGTCTATCCTTCGGCCCGGTGTTATCTTAAGGCGGCGCCGCTCTGGTCATCCGCTGTTCAGGCGGCGCGCGCCAAGCTTGTCGCGTTCCCTTGTAGCGCTCGGCTCGCGACAGGAAGCATAAATCTCGGTTTCGTTTCATTTCCGTAACGCAGAAGACCCAGACGATGAGCAAGCGCAGCTATTTCGGCACCGACGGCATCCGCGGCCAGGCCAACCAGTTCCCCATGACCGCGGAGGTCGCCCTGCGGGTGGGCATGGCCGCCGGCAAGATGTTCCGCAACGGCGGCGATCGGCGCCACCTGGTGGTGATCGGCAAGGACACCCGCCTGTCGGGCTATATGATCGAGCCGGCGCTGGTGGCCGGCTTCGCCAGCGTCGGCATGGACGTGCGCCTGTTCGGGCCTCTGCCGACGCCGGCGGTGGCGATGATGACGCGGTCGATGCGCGCCGACCTGGGGGTGATGATTTCCGCCTCTCACAACAATTTCGCCGACAACGGCATCAAGCTGTTCGGCCCGGACGGCT
This sequence comes from uncultured Caulobacteraceae bacterium, assembly GCA_903870555.1. Taxonomy (GTDB): domain Bacteria; phylum Pseudomonadota; class Alphaproteobacteria; order Caulobacterales; family Caulobacteraceae; genus Acaudatibacter; species Acaudatibacter boreus. Next base: position 7,269 of record CAIQDO010000279.1, on the reverse strand, counting down.
ACAAGCTGTCCGACGAGATCGAGATCCAGATCGAGACCTTGATGGACGAGGGCCTGCAGGAGGGCTTGGCAGGCCCCAAGGATCTCGGCCGCGTGGTGCGGATGGACGAGGCCCAGGCCCGCTATATCGAGATCGTCAAGGCCACCCTGCCGCGCACTCTCAGCCTCGGCGGCCTGCGGGTGGTGATCGATTGCGCCAATGGCGCCGCCTACAAGGTCGCCCCGACCGCGCTCTACGAACTCGGCGCCGAGGTGATTCCGATCGGTGTGGCGCCCAACGGCTACAACATCAACGAGGAGTGCGGCTCGACCAGCCCGGCGGCCATGGTGCGGGCGGTCAAGGAATACCGCGCCGACATCGGTATCGCGCTGGACGGCGACGCGGACCGCCTGCTGATCTGCGACGAGAAGGGGCAGGTCGTCGACGGCGACCAGATCATGGCCCTGATCGCCGCCACCTGGGCCGCCCAGGGTCGGCTCGCCGGCGGCGGCGTGGTGGCGACGGTGATGTCCAATCTCGGGTTGGAGCGGTTCCTCGGCGGGCGCGGCCTGACGCTGGAGCGCACCGCGGTCGGCGATCGCTATGTCATGCAACGGATGCGCGAAGGTCATTTCAACCTTGGCGGCGAGGCGTCCGGCCATTTGATCCTTTCCGACTACTCCACCACCGGCGATGGCCTGATCGCGGCCCTGCAGGTGCTGGCCGAGGTGGTGCGCACCGGCAAGAAGATGAGCGACCTGGCCCGGCAGTTCGAGCCGGCGCCGCAGAAGCTGGAGAACGTCCGCTTCGCCGGCGGCCAGCCCCTGGAGAGCGACACGGTCAAGGCCGCCATCGCCGACGGCGAGGCCCGCCTCAATGGCTCGGGCCGGGTGTTGGTCCGGGCTTCGGGCACCGAGCGGTTGATCCGGGTGATGGCCGAGGGCGACGACGAGATCCTGGTCGGCAAGGTCGTGTCGGACATCGCCGGCGCGGTTCGTGCGGCGTCCGCAGCAGGATAGGTCGCCAAACGCCGCCTACTTCGCCGGGCGCTTCGCGCCTGTCTTTCCAGGCGGCCGACGCGGCGGAATCGGCGTTGGGCCGCGCTTGCCGGCGCCGTCGATCCGGCGTTGCGCCATTCGTCCGATCTGGTCGAAAATCGGCACGGTCGGCGCCACCGCCATCCACAGCAGCATCGCCAGGGTCGCGTTGCGTCCGGCGACCAGGGTGGTGGCGATGAACACCAGCGGCGCGGCCAGGGAGCGGATCACCCAGCGGGCGGTGCCGCCCCGGGTTTCGCCCGGGCGCATCAGCCCCGGCCGCCGGGCGACCAGCACCAGCACCACCAGCAGCAGGCCCGCGGCCGCCACCGACAGGGCGTAGGCCACCACCGGTCCCGGCGAGCCGGGCATTTCCGCCACCACGCTGGTCGGGAACGGCAGAAAGACGATGGCCGCCAGGAACACCAGGTTCGCCACCCGAACCGGCCCATCCTGATCCTTCAGGCCGTCGAACAGCCGGTGATGGGACAGCCAGTAGATGCCGATGACGAAAAAGCTGATGCCGAACCCGATCAACTTTGGGATCAGTCCGCCGAGGCTGATCACGCCATGGACTGGCGGCGGCAGGCGCAGATCCAGCACCAGCAACGTGATGGCGATGGCGAACACGGCGTCGCTGAAGAACACCAGCCGCTCGAAGCCGAGGGCGGCGCGGTCATGCGTGGTCGGCGAAGCGTGTGGAGGCGGCATAAGCCGAGGTTAGCGGGGGCGGCCGGCCCGGTCCATCTCCAGGTCGAGGTCCGCGCCTTGCCGCCGCGGCTTTGGCGACCACCATCGCCGCCGACGCTCTGTTCGCCCTGGTGATTCCGCGCGAGATTGGCGAGACCCGCCTGGACGCCGAGCGGATCGGCGAGAGCCTGGAAAACCCACCATGATCGACCGCCCCGCCTATGTCCCGGAACGCCATCTGGTAACCCGGATCGGCTGGCTCCGCGCCGCCGTCCTGGGCGCCAACGACGGGGTGGTGTCCACCGCAAGTCTGGTCATCGGGGTCGCCGCCGCGCACGCGGTCCGGGGCGACATCCTGCTCGCCGGCGCGGCGGGGCTGTCGGCGGGGGCGATGGCCATGGCGGCGGGCGAATATGTCTCCGTCAGTTCGCAGTCCGACACCGAGAAGGCCGACCTTGCCCGCGAGACGTCGGAACTCGCCTCGTATCCCGCCGCCGAACTGGCCGAGCTGACGGCGATCTACGTCGCTCGCGGTGTCGCGCCGGACCTTGCGCGACAGGTTGCTGTCCAGCTGACCGCCAAGGACGCCCTCGGGGCCCATGCCCGGGACGAACTTGGCATTTCGGACGTCAGCACCGCCCGTCCGATCCAGGCGGCCGTCGCCTCGGCGGCGGCCTTCACCACCGGCGCCCTGGCGCCGTTGGCGGCGGTCGTGATCGCGCCCTTGGCCCTGTTGACCCCAGTGGTGGCGATCGTCGCCCTTGTCAGCCTGATCCTGCTCGGCGTCGCCGGCGCCCGCGCGGGGGGCGCGCCGATCCTGAAAGCGGTGATGCGCGTGACCTTCTGGGGTGTGCTGGCCATGGTGACCACCGCGGGCATAGGACGGTTGTTCGGGACGGTTGTGTAGTCGCGCGGAGGTCTGAATCAGGGTTCCTGGGGCAGGGAAGGCGGCTTTCCCACCGGTGCGCCCTGGGCGGCGGGCGGCGTGACGGGGTGGCCGAACGGGGCCGGCGACGGCGCGCCCTGTCCCTGCGGCCAGACCAGGGCCAGGGCGATCATCGCCATCACGAGCAGGGCCAGCAGAGGGAAGAACAGACGGTCGTCCATCCGCCGAGGCTATAGGACGGCCCGCGGCGCTCCGCCATGCGACTTGACGCGCCCGGACCTTCGCCTTAGCCCGGCGCCGGCTTCAGCCATCAGGAACCGCCATGCCGACACTCGTGCTTCTCCGCCACGGCCAGAGCCGCTGGAACATCCAGCAGCGTTTCACCGGGTGGGTCGATGTCGACCTGACGGAGAAGGGCGAAGCCGAGGCCAGGCAGGCCGGCGAGCTGATCAAGGCGGAGGGCCTGGAGATCGACCGGGTCTACGCTTCCGTCCTCACCCGGGCGATCCGCACCGCCGGTATCGCCCTGCGCGCCGCCGACCAGCTGTGGTTGCCGATGATCAAGGACTGGCGGCTGAACGAGCGGCACTATGGCGGCCTGACCGGCCTGGAGCACGGCCCGACGCGCGAGAAGTACGGCGACGAACAGGTGCGTATCTGGCGGCGGTCCTACGACATCGCACCGCCGCCGCTGGCGCCGGGCGGTGAGCACGACTTCGCCAAGGACCGCCGCTACGCCCACATCACCCCGCCGGTCAGCGAGAGCCTGAAAACCACCCTGGCGCGGGTGCTGCCCTATTGGACCGCCGAAATCGAGCCCCGCCTGAAGGCCGGCGAGACCCTGCTGGTCGCCGCCCACGGCAATTCCCTGCGCTCGATCGTCAAACATCTGTTCGCCGTGTCCGACGCCGATATCCCAGGACTGGAAATCCCCACAGGCAATCCTCTGCTGGTCCAGCTGTCGGACGACCTGAAGCCGGTCTCCGCCCGCTACCTCAACGCCGAAGCCGCCTCGCCGATTCCGCCGATCCCTGCTTAGGGCGCGCGAGCGGGTAATTCCTGACAGGCTCGGGACGCGGCGAGTCTGTTTTTCAACGCCAAGAAGCCAAGCAGCCAAGGCGTGTCTCAACGCACCGCGACGTCGGACAGGCCGTTGAAGGCCTTTGTGCGCGCAAGCGCGCGCCTATAACGCTCGAAATGCCGGACACCTGGGAGAGGTCGGAGACGCCTCTTGGCTGCTTGGCGGTGAAAAATCACTTCAGCGCCGCAACGAAAAAGGGGCGGAGCGTCGCCGCTCCGCCCCTTCGTTTCAGATCAGACCTTCAGGTCTGGACCGCGATCAGGCGGCCTTTTCGCCTTCGATAACCGCGGCGGTAACCTTGGCCGGGGTCGCGGCGCCGATCTCGATCCGGCGCGGCTTGAGGGCCTCGGGCAGTTCGCGTTTCAGCGAGATCGACAGCAGGCCGTTGGCCAGCTGGGCGTCCTCGACGACCACATAGTCGGCCAGCTGGAACTTGCGCTCGAAGTTCCGCTCGGCGAGGCCGCGGTGCAGGTAGCGCTTGGCCTCGTCGTTGGCGGGCTTGCGGCCCTGGACGGTCAACAGGTTTTCCTTGACCTCGATGTTCAGGTCCTCGGTCTTGAAGCCGGCCACCGCGATCTCGACGCGATAGGCGTTCTCGCCGGTGCGTTCGATGTTGTAGGGCGGATAGCCGCTGGCCGCCTCGGTGCTGGCCGAGTCGAGCAGGTCCGCGAGTCGGTCGAAGCCGACGACGGAGCGATAGAGGGGGGAGAGGTCGATAGTCCGCATGGTTAGGCATCCTTCTAGGAAGTGAAGCAAGGTTGCAGTCTGTTCGGATCGTCGCGAGCCGGATTCGGCCTCGCGGGTGGTCCGGAAGGCCCGGGTGTCCAGCGCCTTCGGATGAATAGATCGGCGCCCGTCGGCCGGGTTTCAAGTCCCCGCCGCGTGTCGCGCGAGGCCCGGTCTGAACAATGTTCACTTGCCTGGAGCGCGCCTCCGGGTTACGGCCAAGCACGCGCCAAAACATGAGCGCCAAACCCTGAGGAGACACAACCAGCATGGCTACGCTCGCCGAAATCACCGACCGTATGAAGGCCGCCGTTGGCGCCGATTCCGGCCTTGGCAAGACCCTGAAGTTCAACCTCAAGGGCGATGGCGTCATCCTCATCGACGGCGGCACGGTCTCGAACGAAGACAAGCCCGCCGACCTGACCATCACCATCTCGGCCGCCGATCTTGAAGCCATGGGCGCCGGCAAGCTCGACGCGATGACCGCCGTGATGAGCGGCAAGATGCAGCTTTCGGACATGGGCGTCGCCATGGGCCTGCAAGGCAAGATGACCGCTCTGTTCGCCAAGATGGCCTAGACCGTCTTGGCCTCGTCCGCGCCTCTGGTCGGGACCGCCGCGGCGCCCGTCCCGGACGGCGCGGAGGCCGAGTGGTTTGCCGGGGCCGGCGGCGTCCGTCTGCGGGCGGCGCTGTTTTCCCCGGATCACGGGGTGCGCGGATCGGTGGTGCTCAGCCCCGGCCGCACCGAGGCGATCGAGAAATACTATGAAGTCGCGCGGCGCCTGACGTCGCGCGGCTTTGTCGTGCTGATTCACGACTGGCGTGGCCAGGGGTTGGCCGACCGCCTTCTGCCCAACCGCCTGCTCGGCCACGCCGCCGGTTTCAAGGACTTCCTCGCCGACTACCAGGCGCTGCTGGCGGCCTTCGAAAGCCGTCTGCCCCGGCCGTGGATCGCCTTGGGCCATTCGATGGGCGGATGCCTGACCCTGCTGGCCATGGCGGAGGGCGAGAGACGGTTCGCCGGCGCCGTGCTGTCGGCCCCGATGCTGGGGGTTCGAACCGGCCCGGTCCCGCGCCTCGTCGCCCGGACCCTGGCCTCGGTCCTCACCCTCGCCGGGCAGGGCGGCCGACCCACGCCGACACCCGGCGCCGTGACGACCCCGTTCGAAAGCAACATCGTCACCCATGACCGAGCGCGCTATGCCCGCAACGAAGGCCAACTGATCGCCTGTCCCGATCTGGCGCTTGGCGCCCCGACCTGGGGCTGGCTCGACTTCGCCTTCTCGGCCACCCGCCGCCTGGCGACCGGCCGCGGCGCGGCGCGCATTCCTGTCCCCGTTACGGTGATCGCCGCCGGCGACGACGTGCTTGTCGACAACGGCGCGCTGCAGGCTGTCACCGCCAGGCTCAAGGCGGGCCGCTTCCTGGAGATCCCCGGCGCCTTCCACGAGATCCTGCAGGAGACCGACGCCGTCCAGGCGGTGTTCTGGCGCGAGTTCGATGATCTGGCGGCCATTGTCGCCGGGGCTCCGGAGGCCTAAGCCTGCCGGCGGGGCTGATCACCAAAACCGCCGCCTGAGCGCCACGCCCTGGGGGGAGTCCGTGAACGTCACCCGCGAACTGCGGATTTCCGCCTGGGCGATCCGCAATCCCATCCCTGTCGCGGTGCTGTTTCTCGCCCTGGTGCTGACCGGCGCGGTCGCCTACCTCGGCCTGCCGATCAAGAACTACCCCAACATCGATTTTCCCATCGTCCAGGTCACCGTCACCCGCAGCGGGGCGGCGCCGGCGGAAATGGAGAGCCAGGTCACCCGGCCGATCGAGAACGCGATCGCCGGCATACCGGGGGTCGAGTCGATCTTCTCCAATGTCAGCCAGGGCGTCTCGTCCACCCAGGTCGAGTTCGTCCTGGGCGAGAACCTGCAAAAGGCGACCGACGACGTCCGCTCCAAGATCGACCAGATCCGCAACGATCTGCCCCGCGACGTCGACCCGCCGGTGGTCCAGCAGCGGGATTTCGACGATCAGTCGATCCTGACCTACGCCGTCTCCGCTCCGACCCTGTCGTCGGCGCAGCTGTCCTGGTTCATCGACGACACCCTGGCCCGCACGCTGCAGGCGGTTCCGGGTGTCGGCCAGATCCGGCGCATCGGCGGAGTCGACAGGGAAATCAATGTCCTGATTGATTCCGGGCGTCTGGCCGCCCGCGGCCTCACCGCCGACGCCGTCAACGACGCCTTGGCCCGCGCCAGCCTCGACGCGCCCGGCGGCCGGGTGGCGATCGGCGGCCGGGAACAGACCTTGCGGGTGCTCGGGGCGGCGGCCACCGTCGAGGCGATCCGCAATCTGTCGATCCCCACCGGCGGCGGCCGTTTCGCGCGGCTCCGCGATGTCGCGGATGTTGGCGACGGGACCGCCGAGGTGCGGGCACTGGCCCTGCTCGACGGGCGGCCGGTGGTGGGCTTCCGGGTGTTCAAGACCAAGACCTCCAGCGAGGTCGTCGCCGAGGACGGGGTCGAGGCCGCCCTCGCCACCCTGCAGAAGGCCAACCCCGGCGTCGTCGTCCACAAGATCGTCTCCCACGTCGAACACACCCGCGCCAGCTATCAGGCGACGCTGCACACGCTGCTGGAAGGCGTGGTGCTGGCGGCCCTGGTCGTCTGGCTGTTCCTGCGCGACTGGCGGGCCACGGCGATCACCGCCATCGCCATGCCGGTGTCTCTGATCCCCACCTTCGCGGTGATGAGCCTGGGCGGCTTCAGCCTCAACACCGTCACCCTGCTTGGTCTGACCCTGGTGATCGGCATCCTTGTCGACGACGCGATCGTCGAGATCGAGAACATCGAAAAGCGCGTCCACTGGGGCCTGCG
>CAIQDO010000278.1 GCA_903870555.1 uncultured Caulobacteraceae bacterium | reverse complement strand
GCCATCGCCGGTCAGGTGGTAGGCCTCGTTGTAGTTGCGCGGCAGGATATAGGAGTCGTCGAGGCCCATCAGGCGCGCGGTCTCGCGGGTCGAGATCAGCCGGGAACGCACGCGATAACCTTCCACCACCAGGATGGTCTGCCGACTCGAGCCGCCAGACGGGGTGCGCAGGCAGCCGGCGACATCGTCGAAGCGGACCTCGGCGCGCTGGGCCTTGACCCCCGCCTCGTCCTGGCGCGTGCGGCGGTAGACGCCGCCGACCCTCCGCCGGCCCGCCCGCTTGGCCGCCTCAACCTTGGCCAGATGCAGCGGAGTCATCAGGTCGAGGAGGCGCTTGGTCTCGGCCTGGGTGTGCCAGTCGACGCTGTCGGGATCGGGCTCGATCAGGTCGGCGAAGGTGGTCGCGCGGCGTTCCGGCGTGGGGAGGTTCCACCACAGCCACCGGGCAGCCACCTTGGTCGGCAGGGCCGCCGCCGCCTTGGCCACCGGCCGGGTGTGGAAGGGGGCGATCGGGCCCGGCGACAGCAGGCCGGGCGGGATGTCGAGATCGTCGCGCACGCCGACGACGAATAGCCGCGGGCGGGACTGGGGCACGAACAGCTCGGCGTTGATCACCAGGGCGCCATGGCGATAGCCGGCCTCGGCGAAGGTGCGGCAGATGGCCTCGAAGTCCTGGCCGCCGTGGGAGGTCAGGGCGCCGCAGACGTTCTCCACCGCCACCAGCCGGGGGGCGCGGCCCTGGGCGATCAGGCCGCGAATGACATCCCAGAACGGATAGAAGGTGCCGGACCGCTCGCCGCCAAGACCGGCGCCGTTGCCGGCCAGTGACAGGTCCTGGCAGGGGAACGAGCCCCAGACGAGATCCGGCCGGCCAGGGAGGGACGCGACCGTGACCTCGCGCACGTCGCCCACACGCAGTTCGCCGCCGGTTCCCCAGTTGGTCTGGTAGGCCAGGCCCTTGCGAGCGTCGAAGTCGTTGGCGAACAGGCACCGCCAGCCCGCGCCCAGGCCCGCCCGGGCCATGCCGCCGCCAGCGAAGAACTCGTAGAAATCAGGCATGCGAGGACTGCGGCGCGGACCTTGGCAGGGAATCGGTCATGGCGTCAGGCTGACGACCGGCGGCGGGGGTGTCCAGAGCGGACGTTTACAGACGCAGGACGTGCTTGGCGATAATGTTGCGCTGAACCTCGTCCGTGCCGCCGGCGATGCTGGCGGCGCGACCCTCGAAATAGCGGGCGAGTTCGCGGCGAACCCAGGGCGGGCCGACCGGCGGCTCCGGCGGCGGGCCGGCGATCTCGGGGAACCAGGGCGCCGCATAGGGGCCGGCGCACTCGACGAACAGCTCGGTCATCCGCTGAACGATGTCCGTGCCCTTCAGCTTCAGGATCGAGGACTGCGCGCCCGGCGCGGAACCCGCCTGGACCTGCGACAGGGTGCGCAGTTCGGTGATCTCCAGCGCCCTCAGCTCGATCTCCGCCTCGGTGAGGCGCCCGGCGAAACCGGGATCTTCGAGCAGGGACCCGCCCGCCGAGCCGGGGATCGCTGCGGCGGCGGCCTTGAGCCCGGCCAGCAGTTCCAGCGACAGGGAGACATAGGCCTGGCCGGTGCGTTCATGGGTGAGCAGGCCCTTGGCGTAGGTCCAGCCCCGCCCCTCCTCGCCAATGCGGTTCGCAACCGGCACGCGCACGCCGTCGAAGGTCACCCGGTTGAAGGCGTGGCGCCCGTCCAGGGATATGATCGGGTGGATCGCCACGCCCGGCGAGAGCATGTCGATCAGCAGGAAGGTGATCCCCGCCTGACGCCGGGTCTCGTCCGAAGTGCGGGTCAGGCAGAACATCCAGTCGGCGACATGGGCGCCGCTGGTCCAGATCTTCTCGCCGTCGACAACATAGGCCTCGCCATCGCGGACGGCCCGGGTTCGCAGGGCCGCCAAGTCCGAGCCCGCGCCCGGCTCGGAATAGCCCTGGCACCAGCGCTCGGTGTCGTCGAGGGTCGGCGGCAGGAACCGCGCCTGCTGGGCAAGCGTCCCATAGGCGAACAGGATCGGCGCCAGCATCCCCATGCCCATGCCGCCCACCTGCGGCGGCAGGCCGGCGGCGGCGGTCTCGCGCTCCCAGACGAAGGCCTGGGCCGGACTCCAGCCCGGGCCGCCGAAGGCCACCGGCCATTTGTTGGCCGCCCAGCCCCGGGAGGCCATGGCGCGGCGCCAGCGGTCCTCGTGCGCCCGGCCGCCGTCGAAGCGCTCGGGCGGCGGGAAGGTGTCGGCGATCAGGGCGCGGACCTGGTCGCGGAACGCCAGATCCTCCGGCGAGAGATCGAGATCCATGGACTTTTCGCCTCCCTATTGTACGGTCCATACAATAAGAACCCGACCCCGGCGGTCAACCGCCGAAAAGGAGACGCTCATGACCGCCGCCCGAGACACAACGCCCTTCGCCATCATCGAGACCGACGGAGTCCTGGCCGGGCCGGTGCGGCGGCCGACCAATGTCTCCAAGGACGCCAAGGGCTCGATCCACGACGACGAGCGGGCGCGGCAGCTGGGCTTCCGGGGCGGCACGGTGGCCGGCAACATCCATTGCGAGCAGTTCCCGCCGCTGCTGGAGGCTGCCCTCGGGCCGGACTGGCGGCGCACCGGCGGACTGTCCCTCTATTTCCTCAGCCCGACCAGCGACCTCGAACCGGTACAGGCCTTCGTCGGCCCGCCGAGCCCGCGCCCGGAAGGCGGCCTGCGGGCGGCGGTGTGGATGGAGACGCCGGAGGGCGTGCGGGTGTGCGAGGGAACGGCGTCGGTCGGCCCGCCCGACGAAAGCTCGGCCCTAAGACAGCGACTGACGACCGTCCGCCCGGCGCAGGACCTGCGCATTCTGGCCGGTCGCAAGGCGGGCGACATCATAACCGACATCCCCTCCCGTCAGGTGAGCAAGAAGACAGGCCCCAGGGTCGAGGCCATCACCGAGCCGATGGACATCTATCTCGATCCCTCGATCCTGGGCGGGCTCGCGGCGGCGCCGTCGGCGGCGATCGACGCGCTGCGGGAGGTCGAGCGGCCGCTGTTTCGGGTCGGGGACGACTTCGTGGGCATGTTCGGGGCGATCGAGCTGCAGTTCCTTGACGGGCCGGTGTTCATCGACCGCGACTATCTTTGCGACGGCCGCATCCTGGCCCTGTCGGAAAGCCCCAAGACCGAGATCGCCTGGTACGAGAGCGTCCTGCGTCCGGCCGAGGGCGGCGAGCCCGTCGCGCGATTGATCCTGATGAGCCGGCTGCTGAAGGCGTCGTCGGCGCTTTGGGCCTGACCCGGCGGCGGCTGACGCCGGAGGCCCGGCAAACCCTGATCCTCGACCAGGCGTCGGAGATCATCCTCGCCGATGGGCTGGCCGCCGCCACCATGGAGCGGCTGGCCAGGGACTGCGGCGTCAGCAAGGGGCTGGTCTACAGCTACTTTCCCAGCCGCAACGGGGTGCTCGCCGCCCTGCTCCGGCGCGAACAGGCCGAACTGCGGGATCGCGGCATGGCCAGCGCCCTGCGCGCCGACAGCTTCGCCGAGCTGATCCGCCAGACCACCCGTCTGTATCTGCAACAGACCCGCGACCGCGGCGCCCTGATCGACGCCCTGCTGGCCGACCCGTCGACCGCCCGGCTGGTCGAGGCGGACAATCGGGCGGAGCGCGAGCGAACCATCCGCTTCTTCGTCCGGGCCGCGCGCCGGGAATTCGGCCTGCCCCTGCCGGCGGCGATCGCGGCGGTGGACGCTCTGATGAACCTGACCGGCGGCGCGGGCCGCCAGGTCGCCGAGGGCGCGCTGGACGTTGAGACGGCCACCGAGATGTGCGTGGCCCTGATCGAGGGGGGCCTGCGTGAGCTGGCCGCCCGGATCAGCCCTCCCCGGTCCACAGCGGCGAGGACGCCTTGATGAAGCGCAGCAGGTAGCGGACGACGGCGACCTCATCGCCCGTTTCCGGGTCGGTGAGGAACACGTCGTACCAGGCCGCCTCGGCCTTGGGGCTTTCGGTCAGCTTCAGCACCCTGGTGCGGCCGAGGTAGTCGCGGCCGGCCAGGAGCGGACCCTTGACGTGGCGGACCTCAAGCGCGCCGAATAGGCCGACCGACGACCGGACCTTTTCCAACACGACCGGCCGGGTCTGATGGGTCAGCGAGATCGCCTGCGACGGCGGCAGGACGTGGTCGCGCGCATAGAGGTCATTGGGTTCGGTGATGCGGGTCAGGTAGGCGTCGAGGGCGTCGATCTCGAGCCGCAGCGGAATGCCCGTCCGCTCCTCGCCCACCGGCAGATCGGCGAGGATGCGCAGGGCGCCGTCCGCCGCCGGCCGCTGCTGGGCCATGCGGATTTCCAGCTCGGACTTGGCGTCATGGGCGGCCGGGCCGGCCGTGCCGCGGCAGATCAGGTCACCCGCGCGGTTGATCATCCGCAGCTCGGCGCGTTCGGCGCCGGGAGACAGACTCGCCTGAACCTCCTCCGCGTCCACCGTCGCCTGGGTGAAGTAGAGCGACAGGCCGCCGGTCTCGAACCAGGCCTCGCCATAGGTCTGGACGATCTGGGGGATGAACTGGTCCATGTGGACCGAGCCCGGCACCGTGCCGCCCTTGAAGCCGAGCTTCGAGGCGACGGCGTCGTTGTGAATGGACCCTGGCGCATTCTGATAGGCGTTGCGCGGGACGCGGAACGCGCCGGTGAGTCCCACCTGGTCGGCGACGTCGGTCATTGGTTTCTCCCTTGGCGTGCGTCCTATGGGCGCGTTTCAGGCCATTGAAGACCCCGCAGCCGTTCGCGTCGAGTCCCGCGAAGCGCAGGCGCTACCCCGGAAACCGCACGATCAGCGACTGGCTGGCGGTGGCCAGGAGGACGCCGTCGTCGCTCCACAGGTGGGCGGCGCCGTGGCAAAAGCCGTTGCCGACGAACTCCATGCGATTGTCGCACAGCACCCAGTCGGTGTCACGGCGGTTGGCGAAGCGGATGGTGTTGTCGAGGCTGGTGCAGTGGGCCACGCGGCCGAGGGCGTTGCCGAGCGCCGAGGGCATGTAGTCGGCGATGATGCCCAGGGCTGCGGCGTCGTTGCGGATATCGCGCATCCGCGCCCACAGCAGGGTCCGGCCGTCGTCGGTCGGCTCGCCGAACATGGAAAAGCCGAAGCAGCCGCGCGCGAGGCGAAGCTCGACGTGCTTGTGGATGCTTTCGCCTTCCATGTGGCGGTCGATCTCCGGGCAATCCTCGGGCCGCGGCGCGTCGGGGAACTCCGCCCACAGCCCGCTGGCCACGGCCGGCCGCTCGCCGACGGCGCCGATGACGGTGATGATCTCGCGGTCGCCGACATGGCCGACGACCCGGCCCTGGGTGACGTTGCGCCCACGGGCCGGCAGCTGCACCTCAAGGTCGATGGTCACCGGCTGCTGGGTGATCGACAGATATTGCCCGGTGGCCCAGATCACCGGCTGGCCCGTCGCCTGCTCCAGCGCCACGATCCCCGCCGCCAGGCCGACGCCGCCGAACAGCGAGCCCTTGCCGCCGGTCATCGACTCGTCGACCTTCAGTTCCCAGTGGTGAGTGTCGACCGGATGGGTCAGGGCGAGGAATTCGGCGGTGGACCGGCGCGGCATGGGCGGAACGCTCGTGGGAGAGGACTTTGGGGGACTGGGGTCGGTGGCGACGGCGCGCAAGCTGACCACTGGGCGGGCGTTGTCAAGAAACCGGGCGACTCATGGCAGACGAGTGGGCGAGGACGCCTTCGGTCCAAGCGGGGACTCGGGAGGAGAGAGGCATGCCGGACGCATCCGCGGTCATAGACGATCTCAGTCGTGAGCCGCCGCTGGCCACGACCGGGAGCCGCTGGCGGCTGCTGACCGACCAGGTGATGGGCGGCGTTTCCGAGGGGACGATCGTCCGCGACATCGTCGCGGGCCGGGTCGCGATCCGCATGCGGGGCGACGTGAGCCTCGCCAACAACGGCGGCTTTGTTCAGATGGCGCTCGATCTGTCGCCGGACGGAGAAGCTGTCGACGCCAGCGGCTGGAGCGGCGTTGAACTCGAGGTGTTCGGAGATGGCCAGGCCTACAATGTTCACCTGCGCACCGACGCCCTCACCCGGCCGTGGCAATCCTATCGCCAGACCTTCACCGCCCCCGCCGAATGGCGAACACTCCGCCTGCCCTTCGAAGCCTTCATTCCCCATCGCACCGACGCGCCGCTGGACAGCCGTCGGCTGCGACGCATCGGCGTGGTGGCGATCGGCCGCGCTGTTTCCGTGGATCTCGCGCTCGGAGGGTTGAGGTTCATGACATCGCTTGCCGCGCCAGCACCGAAGGGATAGATTAGCCAGGATTAGCTAATGTCGACGTTCCCGAGGGATGGCATGCCGGTCTTCAATATGCTCGACGCCAAGTCGAACCTGTCCCGGCTGATCGACGCGGTCGAGAGCGGCCGGGAGGCCGAGATCATCATCGCCCGCAACGGCAAGCCGGCCGCCCGCCTCGTGCCCCTGGCGTCGCAGCCGGAGGGGCGTCGCCTTGGCGTGGCCAAGGGACTGTTCGAGGTTCCCGACGATATCGACGGCGCGAATGCAGAGGTCGCGGCGATGTTCGGCGCCGACCAGCCTTGAACCTGCTGCTCGACACCCATGTGGCCCTGTGGGCGATTGTCGACGCGCCGCGCCTGCCGGCCCAGGTCCGCGGCCTGATCGCCGATCCGGGCAACCGCATCACCGTCAGCGCGGTCTCCGTCTGGGAAATCGCCATCAAGTCGGGCCTGGCGCGGCGGGGCGTGGGCGCCATGCCGGTCTCCGCCGAAGCGGCGCTGGGGCACTTCCGGAACGCGGGCTACGCGATGCTGGCGATCTCGCCTGACCATACAGCGGCCGTGGAGACCTTGCCGCCGCTGCACGGCGATCCGTTCGACCGCCTGCTGATCGCCCAAGCCTTCACCGAGCCCTTGCGGCTGTTGACCCACGACCGCGCCGTCGCGGCCTATGGCGAGTCGATCATGCTGTTCTAGGGGGCGGAGTCGGGGACAGGCGCCTGTCCCCGACGCTTGCGCGGGCCGAAAACCGGCGTCGGATCGCCAGATCAGACAGTCATTCGGACGCGCCGTGAGGTGAACTCTTGCCGAGGCCACGGATCAGTCTTCCCGGGTCGTCCTCGGGAATTCCCGGTGGGGGTGGTGAGCGATCCTTTACCTTGACCTCGACACAGTCCATCATCTCGCTGAAACAGCATCGACGCGACATCGCACTTCACGCAACCATTGAATCGCCGTTGGACCCGTGGACTGAACGCCAAAGGTCATAGGCGCCGATTGTGAACACGGCCTTCGTCAGGATGACAAGATTGAGTGGCTTTGCGCTTAGAACGATCGCTATCTTTATCGTGGGCATCGGCTGGTCTGTCATCGGACTTGCCAGCGGGAAGGCCTTGAATTTCGCAACACGCTATAACCATTCGAAACGACCCACATGGTTCGTATCCAGAAGCGACAAGCCCGCGCTTTATTGGTTAGGCATGGCCTTGCCGTTTGGTCTCGTGTTGATTGGTATCGTTGGATTCATTCAGATGGTCACCTAAGTCGTCTACTATCCACAGGCATGGCCAAACGTGAGGACGCGACGCGGACGGCCCCTGGCAATTCAGTCTGCATCCGTGGCCAGATAGGCGCCGAACGTGACGGTGGAGCAGGGTCCGAAGGCCGGCGCCAGCGCCGGCCCGGCCGCCGTTCCCGGTCTATGGGGCGGAGACTCCGCAGGAGCTTACCGCTTCGTCCCCAGCCAGATGACATGACGCGAGCCGCCGCGCTTGCCGTTGGCGCGGACGCGCAGTTCCTCGACGGTAAAGCCGGCGTTGGCGAAGCGGGCGGCGAACACCGTGTGCTGCGTCGCGGACCAGACCGACAGCACCCCGCCCGGGCGAAGGGCGGTCGCGGCCTGACGCAGGCCATAGGCGTCATAGAGGTCGTCGTTGGAGCGTCGCATCAGGCCTTCGGGGCCGTTGTCGACGTCGAGCAGGATGGCGTCGAAGCCGTCGCCGGGCCCCGCGATCACAGCCGCGACATCGCCCTCGACGATGGTCACGCGCGGGTCGGTCAGGCTGTCGCCGTGCAGGAAGGCCATCGGCCCACGGGCCCAGGCCGCCACCTCCGGCACCAGCTCGGCCACCACCACCTTCGCGTCCGGTCCGAGCGCGGCCAGGGCGGCGCGCAGGGTGAAGCCCATGCCCAGGCCGCCGATCAGCAGACGTGGCGCCGGCCGCCCGCCGAGCCGGGCGATGGTCTCGCCAGCCAGGGCCTCCTCCGAGCCGCTCAGGCGGCTGTTCATCAGCTCGATCGACCCGGCCATGATCGAGAATTCCTGGCCGCGCCGCATCAGCCGCAGCTCGCCGCCGTCGCCGGGCACCTTGGCGGCGCCCAATTGAACCCAGGGAATCATCCGGGAAGTGTCTACAGCAAAGGCAGGACCACGGACCAGGGCGCGGGATTGATCGCCAGGCGACGACGCGGCAGACTGCCCCCGGGCTGGAGGGTCGGACAATGACGGCGAAACTGGCGACAGGGGCGGCTTTGGCGATGGGTCTGCTTGCGGGACAGACGCCCGCCGCCGAGCCGGCGGGGCGGATCACCGGCGTCGGAGGGGTCTTCGTCAAGAGCCCCGACCCCAAGGCGCTGTCGGCCTGGTATCGGGACGTCCTCGGCCTGGCGATCGAGCCCTGGGGCGGAGCGACCCTGTCGACGGATGCGCCCGGCAAACCGCCGGTGGTGGTCTGGAGCCCGTTTCCGACCACCACCAACTACATGGCGCCGTCGACGCGGGAGTTCATGGTCAATTTCGCGGTCGACGACCTCGACGCCTTCATCGCCAGATTGACGACGAAAGGCGTGAAAATTCTCAAGCGGGACGACTCAGACCCGAACGGGCGTTTTGCCTGGATCCTGGATCCCGATGGAACCAAGATCGAACTCTGGCAGGCCAAGGCGCATTAGCCGCCTCGGCCGAAGTGCCGTCGGAAAGGCCGTCGGCTATCCGACGATGGACGGATCCGCGCCCTGGCCGCTCGGCGCCGCGTGCGCCGCGGGCGGTTGAAAATGCAAGGCGGAGGGCGCGGCGGCGGCCATGCGCGGCGTGGCCATGACAAGCAGCCCGATGATCGATAGGCTCAAGCGTATCCCGAGAGTGTTCATGTTCTTATTTCCCCGTTTCATCCCGGCCCTACCCGGGACGATTCGGACGATACCTAAAATTTGAACTTCCCAAAGTGAACGATTGTCACATTTGGGGCGTTTCGCGGCGAAAGTGCGTTCGAGCACTGACACCGCGTGAGACAGGGATCTCGCCCCTCACCCAATCCTAGCCACATTGACGTCCGACCGTGGCGCGGGGTTAGAATACCCGACCATGAAACTCTACTATTCCCCCAACCTGAATCCGCGTGTGGCGGTGGCCGTGGCCCGACATCTCGGTTCGCCGGTCGACTATAGGCGGGCCAGCCCGCGCCATCCCGACCACATCGCCGCCTTCCGCGCGATCAATCCCAACGCCCTCGTCCCGGTGCTCGAAGAGGATGACGGGCGGCGCCTCTGGGAGACCGACGCCATCGCCTGCCGCCTGTCGGCCCTGGCCGGGTCGGACTTCTGGCGAAGGGGGGACGACGAGCCGGAGATGATCCTGTGGGTGAGCTGGGCGGCGCACCACCTCAACGCCGCCGCCGGAACCCTCTATTTCGAACGGCTGATTCGGCCGTCGTTCTCAGATCAGGCCGCGCCGGTGGCGGTGATCGCCGAGGCGATGGCCAATGTCCGCACCCATGCCGTGACCCTGGATGCCGCCCTGTCGGGGCGGACCTGGCTGCTCGGCGACGCCCTGTCCTATGCTGACTTCCGGGTGGGAACGGCCCTGCCCTTCGCCGACGGAGCCGGCCTGCCGCTGCAGGGCTTGGAGAACCTGGCCCGCTGGCGCGGCCAGCTAGAGGCCATCGACGCCTGGCGCGCGCCGTTCGATGGCCTGGACTGAGGCGTAGAGGGCCTCCGCCACCTCGTCCGGGGACGCAGGCGCAAGCCCGCCGAGCCAGGCGGCGATCAGGGCCAGTTGCCCGCCCGCGAGCTGGGCCGCCAGCAGAGCCGGCGGCACACTCACCGCTCGGTCGCACGGCCTTTCCGTCAGACGCGATTCGATCAGGGCGGCCAGGGTGCGGGTGGCCAACAGGCGCGTCGGCCCGGCGAACAGCACATTGCCGATCCGCCGGTTTTCCCAGAAGTGCGCCACCGTCGCGCGCAGCCGTTCGCGATCGTGGCGGTCGGTGACCATGTCGGCGAGAACCGCGAAGGGGCCTGTCAGTCCCTCCCGCAACAGGTCGTCTTTGCCGCGATAGTGCTCATAGAAGGTCGACCGTCCGACTCCGGCGCGGGCGATGATGTCGGCCACCGTCAGGCGGTCATAGCGCCGGTCGAGCACGAGCGCGATGAAGGCGTCGAACAGGGCCGCCCGGGTGCGCCCGGCCGGACGGCTCTCCGGAAATTCGATCGTAAAGCGCGTCAGTCCGGACATTGTCCTCTCGCTGTCCGGAAACCGGACATCCGCCCGTCCACGTCCGCCGCGGACCGCGAAAAGGCCGCTTAAGGTTAATCGCGCCGCAAGATGCGGCAAGCCCAGAATGAGGAAACGGCCGATGACCCTGAACACCAACGCCGCGCCGCCCACCTCCCGCCGCCGGCCGCACGGTCACATGTGGCTCGTCGGGCTCCTTGGCGTCGCCGCGGGTCTGGTGCTGCTGGTGTATGTCCCGACGCTCAGCCTGGTCGGCCGGTCGATCCTGCTGTTCGCCGGCTTCCATGTGGTCGGCGCCATAGTGCTGGCCTCGTCGCTTTGGGCTTCGGCTTTGCGGCCGCTGGCGCGGCGGTGGATGGGCGCGGAGGGTCGGGCGGCCCGGGCCGACCGGTTCGACTTCGGCTGGGGTCCGGGCTGGATGAATGGCCTGGCCATCGCCGGGCTGGTCGGCCTGGCCGCCGCCACGACCCTGATCGTCACCGCGCCGACGCTGTGGCCGCTGAGCTTCCTGCTTGTGGCCTTGTCGGTGGTGTTCGCCGTCGGCAACCTGATCATGCGCGGCTTCCGCCGCGTCGATCAGGCCGTGTTGCCGATGACCGACCTGCTGTCGGGCGACCACGACCTGATCCTGGACGCGGGTTGCGGCGCCGGGCGGACGACGGTGGCTCTGGGTCGCATCATGAAGGCCGGCCGGGTGATCGGCCTGGACCGGTTCGACGCCGACTACATCGACGATGGCGGCCGGGCGCTGTTCGACCACAATCTGAAAATCGCCGGGCTGACCGGCCGTGCCGAAGCCGTGGCCGGCGACCTGACGGCCATGCCCTTTCCGGATGGCCACTTCGACGCCTCCGCCAGCACCCACGTCTATGATCACCTGGGATCCGGCAAGGCCGCCGCCCTGGCCGAGACCTTGCGAGTGCTCAAGCCCGGCGGACGCTTCCTGATGGGCGTGTGGGTTCCGGGCTGGTCGATGTTCGCCGTCGGCAGTGTCTTCTCCCTGTTCCTGACCTCGAAGGCGGCGTGGCGGGGGATGGCCAAGTCGGCGGGCTTCGCTATCGTCGAAGAGGATACGATGAACGGCGCCTGGTTCCTCCTTATTGAGAAACCCGCCTCGTCCGCAAGCGCCGGCGCGGGAGACGAGGTCGATCGCCGCCTTCAGACTCGGTGACATCCGGCGAGGCGGCGCCCTGGCGCTGGCGGCGACGGCGGGCTGGCGATGTCGCGCCAGGACCTGCCCTGGCTGGGCGGGACCGTGCTGTTCGGCGGCGGACTGGGGCCGGTGTTGCTGTTGATTGGCCTCAGCCGCATCGCCGGGTCGACGGCCTCGCTGTTGCTGACGCTCGAGGGCGTGTTCGCTGCCGCCATCGCCTGGCTTGTGTTCGGCGAGCCGTTCAACCGTCGGATCGGCCTGGGCATGGCGGCGATCTTCGCCGGGGCGCTGCCCCTGGCCGTAGCGGGCGGGCCGAGCGCCAACCCCGAACCGCTCGGCGTGCTGGCCGTGGCCGGCGCCGGCCCCGTCGCGGGGCCGGCGTCATCCGTCAGGCTAGCGGCAGACGCGGACCTGACGATAGGCGACGTCGCCGTAAGGCGTGTAGTAGGGCCGCGCCTGAACATAGCAGCGCGGGGCGTAGCGGTAGGCGTCGTAGCCGTAGGACTCGTAGGGGTAGGGTTGGGCGTAGGCGTAAGCCGGCGGGTAGCCGTTGTCGTAACGATCGCCCGAACCCGCCAGGGCCGAGCCGATGAACAGGCCCGCGACGCCGGCCGCCAGGGCGGCCCCGCCACGGTCCCCGTCGCGGTCATAGCCCCGGCCGTAGCCGCCACGCTCATAGCCGCCACGTCCGTAATCGCCGCGGTCGTGACCAAAGGATTGGGCGGAAGCCGCCAGAGGGACGGCCAGGGCGGCGAGGCCGGCGATACCGATCAGCAGCGTTTTCATCACGAAACTCCTCCGGGGGCTGTGGAGGCGGCGCCGGAATGGGCGCCTCGCCAGCCGTTGAATCCAAACTAGGGGGCTGGGCCTGAACGCGTCGTGAGGTCGGCTGTCAGGACCCGTTCACATTCACCCACGTCACACGAGGCCGAAGTCGCGGGGCCGGGCGCCGGGAAACACCGTCTCGAGCCGCGCCGCGTCCAATCCGTACTGACGGGAAAAAAGTCCGCCGAGCAGGGACCGGTAGTCGATCAGCACGGGATAGTCGCGATCCTGGTTGAGGCTGACCTCTGTGACCGGGCCGGCGTCGCCCAGGACGCGGCCGCCACGCACGCCGCCGCCCAGAACCCAATAGACGCTGCCGTGGCCGTGGTCGGTGCCCTTGTCGCCGTTCTCCCGGAAGGTGCGACCGAACTCGGAGATCACCACCACGACCGTATCGTCCCACGCCTCGGCTCCGATCTCATCGGCGAAGCCGGCCAAGCCCCGGCCGAGTTCGTCGAGGCGACCCGCCAGATATCCCGTGGCGCCGCCCTGGCCGACGTGGGTGTCCCAACCGCCGACGTCGACAAAGGCGAGATTGAAACGGTCGCGCATCAGCCGACCGATGCGCCGGGCCGACAGGGCGAAGCCCTTGGCCGAGACCGCCCCGCGACTGGCCGCGGTCATCTCGCCGGCGAGGGCGCCGACGACGGCGTTGTCGACCGTGAACCCCTCGTCGACAGACGCCGCCAGATCACCGCCGCGGTACATTTCGGCGATCAACCTGGCCTGACGCGGGTCGACGACTGGCCGCACGACCGCGTCGACCGGGAAGTTGGCCACCGGCCGACCACCCTGGAACGACAGGGGGATCTGCCGGGTGAAGGCGATTGGACGGGCGCCGCCCAGCGACCCGAGGAGGCGGCCGAGGAAACCCGAACCGAAGTTACGGCCGGCCCCGATCGGCTGACCCAGTTCGATGGTGTCCTGGGTCTCGAAGTGGCTGCGGCTCAAGTCGTCGGCGCCGGCGTAGGGCGCGAAGGCGACCTGGCCCTTTTGCCAAAGCGGATAGAGCGAGCCTAGCAGGGCAGGATGCAGCCCCCAGTCGACGGTCAGCGGCAGGGCGCTGTCGGGATTGGTCGGATCGGGCCGGGCAATGGCGAGGGTCGGCCGCGACCGGGCGTAGAAGTCGCCGGTGGTCGGGACCAGCACATTGGCGGCGTCGTAGGCCCCGCGCAGGAACACCACCAGGAGGCGCGATCCCGACGACGGGACGGCGAAGGCGCGGCCGGCGACGACCAGGGGCGCGGCGGCGGCGGCGAGGGCGAGAAGGTCGCGACGATTCACCGGCGACTCCTGGGGCGGGCTTCGGCCACGGCTAGCGGCGCATGAAGTCGGGGGACGACAGGAACAGGGTGTTCCAATCGGCGGGGGATAGGGCCTGGGCGAGCGCGCGGCCTGTGGCCGCCGATGGCGGCGGTGCGAGCCCCTCTGCCTCCACCGCCTGTCTCAAGTCGGCGCAGGCCGGGAGGGCGGCTCCGGCGAGGCGGCGAGCGACCTCGAAACGGCCTTCCATCTGTCCGGGCCCGTTCCAGGACGCCGACCTAAGGGAATAGCCGTCGGGGGTCTCGTGACCGTAAAGCCCCTCGCCCAGGCGGCCAATCAGCCCGACGACGGGAGACACATCGTCGATTGGCCGGTCCTCGCAGGACAGACGCACGGTCGACATCACATAGTGGACGGGATCCTTGAACCGGGTCCCGAGCGATGCGTCGAACTCGGGGGAGCGGAACAGCGTCGCCAGCACCCTGGCGATGTCTCCGTCGCTGGCCAGGAAGACGCGGCTCATTCGTTCGACCAGGGCCGGCGGCGGGTCGTCACCGATGAGGAACAGGGCCAAGTCACGCGAGACATGGCGGGCGGTCGCCGGCTGGCGCGACAGGATGTCGAGGGCCTCGTCAACTTCCGCCAGCCCTCGGCCGCGGATGGCGTGGCCAAGGAAGACCTTGTCGCCGTAGTCGTGGCGCCTCGGATTGAACTCGAACAGGCCGTCGCGAACCAGTTGGCCCCGCAGCGTAGGCGGCAGGCGGGGGTCTTCCGGATTGCCGTCGATCCCGACCCCGGTGAGGATGCGCGCAAGTTCCTGCACGTCGGCCTGGCTGTAGCCGCCCCCGACGCCGAGGGTGTGCAGCTCCATGATCTCGCGGGCGTAGTTCTCGTTGACGTGGCCAACGGCGTTTTCGGCGTTGTCGAGGTAGCGCAGCATCGCCGGATGGCGCAGCGTCGCCGCCAGCAGGTCGCGAAACCGGCCAAGCGCGTGGGGGCGAAGCGCCCGGTCCTCGTAGTCGCCGATCAGCAGGCGGATGTTGGCCTTCGATTGGTGGACGTTGAAGTGATTGAACCAGAACCAGGTCATCTGCTCGCGCAGCTGATCGGGGGAATAGAGATCGCGAAGCACGGACCGCTCGGCCGCCTCGCGCGCCGCCTCGTTGAGGATCTGGTCATAGGCCTTGCGGGCGGCGGCCTTGGCGTCCGGATCGCCGATGTCCTTCAGCGCCCTCTGCTGGGCCTGCGCGGCCACAAACCGGTCGACGAGCGGGGCGTGACGTTCGGCCATGGCGTCGATACGGGCCTGAATCGCCGGCGGCAGGTGGTCGCCGGCCGCTGGATGCAACTGCCGGTCGAGCCATCGCGACGCACCGAGTCGGGCTATCGTCGCGGCGTCCGCCTCATCGGCGCCCCAGGTGACCCGGTTCATTAGCGCCAGGTCGCGCGGGCTCAGGCGCGGACCGGCAAAGATGGGGTCCGCCATCGCGCCGCTCTCAGCTGACAGCAGGAGGAAAACCGCCGCCATCCTGACGGCGCGGCGGGAATGGGGACGTCGCGGACGGGGCATGACGCCATCGTGCGCCTCGCCAGGTGAACGCAGACTGAACGGAGCGACCGCCAGAAATTCTCGTCGCCGCCCAAATATTCCTGTTCGCCCTGGCGATTGACGCCGCGCCGGCGCCTAACTAGCTGAGACTCCCGGCGTTTTTCGCCGTCGCCGCGGACGTCGCCATGTTCGAGATGATCAATCCCCTGCAAGCCCTGTCCGGACTGCTGGTGGGGACCCTGGTGGGGTTCACAGGCGTCGGTGGCGGCTCGCTGATGACACCGCTTCTGGTGCTGGTGTTCGGCATTCACGCCACCACGGCCGTGGGCACCGACCTGCTCTACGCCGCCGCCACCAAGACGGTGGGGACGGTGGTCCATGGCTCGAAAGGCGGGGTCGACTGGGGCATCGTCGGTCGGCTGGCGGCCGGCAGCGTTCCGGCGACAGGCCTGACTCTGCTGTTCATCTCTCGTCTCGGCAAGTCTGCCGGAGCGACTCACGGCCTGATCACCACCGTGCTCGGCGTCGCCTTGATCCTGACGGCCGTGTCGATCCTGTTTCGGAGCAAGATCGTCGCCTTCTTCGCCAGGCGATCCGGACCGTCGAACCCGGCGCGCACGACGGGGCTGACCGTGCTGCTCGGTGCGGCGCTTGGCGTGCTGGTGTCGCTGTCGTCGGTGGGCGCCGGCGCCATCGGCGTGACGGTGCTGCTGATCCTCTACCCCGCCCTTCCCGCCCGCCGGCTGGTCGGCACCGACATCGCCCACGCCGTGCCCCTGACGCTGCTGGCCGGCCTCGGCCACTGGCTGATGGGCTCGATCGACTGGAACCTGCTGGTCTCGCTGCTGGTCGGCTCGATCCCGGGCGTGATCATCGGCAGCCTGCTGGCGTCCTGGGCGCCCGACAAGGTGCTGCGGCCGGTCCTGGCCTCGACCCTGGCCCTGGTCGGCGGCAAGCTGATCTTCTGAAATTTCCAGCAGATTGGGGGGGGTGGCGTGAGTTTGTTTTTTCACCGCCAAGAAGCCAAGCCGCCAAGAGTGGTCGCCGAAACCAGCCAACCAGAGACCTTGCGCTCTCGTGAAGGCGCGCTCCGCGCGCAATTAAAACCGACCACGTGTCCGCGTTCGTGAAGATCGCTGCCCTTCTTGGCTCCTTGGCTCCTTGGCTTCTTGGCGGTGAAATTCCTGACTAAATGTCACGAGCCGAATCGTAGGCAGTCCCCGCAACGGGCCCCCTATCGAGCAGCCAAAAGGGAACGCCGAACGATGAAACCAATCCGCAATGTGGTGATGATCCTCCTCGACAGCCTCAACCGGCACATGCTCGGCTGCTATGGCGGGACGGAGTTCGCCACGCCCAACATCGATCGGCTGGCGGCGCGGTCGACGCGGTTCACGCGGCACTATGTCGGGTCCCTGCCCTGCATGCCGGCGCGGCACGACATCCTGTGCGGGGCGCTCGACTTCCTGTGGCGGCCGTGGGGGTCGGTGGAGATCTGGGAGGACGCCATCACCGCCAGGCTGCATTCGGCCGGCGTGGTCTCGCAGCTGATTACCGACCATCCCCACCTATTCGAGACCGGCGGCGAGAACTACCACGCCGACTTCAAGGCCTGGGACTACCAGCGCGGCCACGAGGGCGACGCCTGGAAGACCCGGCCCGATCCGTCCTGGGCGGGCGCCCCGCGGTTTGGCCGCGGTCACATGCCCTATGACGACTCTCGCGGCTATTTCCGCGAGGAGGCCGACTTCCCGGGGCCCAAGACGCTCGCCGCCGGGGCGCGGTGGCTGGAGGAGAACGCGGGCGCCCACGACCGCTTCTTCCTGATGATCGACGAGTTCGACCCGCACGAACCGTTCGACACCCCCGAGCCCTACGCCAGCCTGTACGACCCCGAATGGGAGGGGCCGCATCTGATCTGGCCGCCCTATGTGGTCGGTGCTCAGGAGAAGGGCGTCCTCACCGAGCGGCAGGCGAAACAGGTGCGGGCCAGTTACGGCGGCAAGCTGACGATGATCGACGCCTGGCTCGGGCGGATGCTCGACGTGCTCGACGCCAAGGGGATGTGGGACGACACCCTGGTGATCCTGTGCACCGACCACGGCCACTACCTCGGCGAGAAGGACATCTTCGGCAAGCCGGGGGCGCCGCTCTACCAGCCGATCGCCCACATCCCGATGCTGATGGCCGTCCCCGGCAGGACGGCCGGAGACTGCGTTGCCCTGACCACCAGCGTCGATCTTTTCGCCACCCTGGAGGCCGTGTTCGGCCTGGGCGAGGCCCGGCAGCGGACCCACGGGGTGTCTCTGCTGCCGCTGCTGACCGGCGAGACAACCGACGTGCGCGACCATGTCCTGGCCGGCGTCTGGGGCCGGGAGGTGCATCTGATCGAAAAGGACAGCAAGTACGTTCGCGCGCCGACCGGCGCCAATGCGCCGCTGGCGATGTACTCCAACCGCTGGTCGACCATGCCGACCCACGTCATCCCGCGCTACCAGGCCCTGCCCCTGCCCGACGACCGGGCGGTGCTCGACCGGATGCCGGGCAGCAGCGTGCCAGTGCTGCGGCAGATCTGGGAGGCCGGCGACGCCGTGCCCTTCTGGGCCGCGACGCGGTTCAAGGGCAACTCGCTCTTCGACCTGGCAGGCGATCCCGGCGAGGAGGCCAACCTGGCCGGCGGCGCGGACGAGGCGGCGGCGGCGCAACGGCTCGCCGCCGCCCTGCGGGCGCTCGATGCGCCACAGGTCCAGTTTCAGCGGCTTGGCCTGTAAGGTTTTGTGACCCCTGGGAGATGGTGATGGCGAACGGAAGCGGACTGAAGGACGATCCCTGGGATCTGCTGACGCCCAGCGGCGGTTCGGCCTATCAGGCGTGGCGCGACGAGACCCTCGATCCGCCGGCCCTGGTGGTGCAGGTCGGCAAGACCCAGCTGCGCTATGCGCTGCAGGCGATCGAGGATCTGCACGCCATGCTCAAGGCCAACGGCGACTGGGTCCCCCTCGGCGGCGCCGACGAGCAGAAGCCGGCGCCGGAGGGCAGCGTCGAGGCCTGGGGTCGCTCGCCGGACAATCCCCACGGTGGCTGGTACGGGCTGAAAAAGGGTCTGCGCGGCCGGTTCGGGGTCTATGTGCCGCCGGTGCTGGCGGCGATGGGCCTGGCGGAAGTGGAAAATTTGCCGCGCAACAACAGGATGCGGGCGCGCTAGACTTCCACAGGCGGACGTCGATAGCGGCGCCTTAACAACAACACGACCAAGCACGAGGAAACGACCATGACCGACCTCTGGCGCCACTCCGCGATCGATCTCGCGCGCCTGATCTCCAGCCGGCAGGCATCGTCGGCGGAAGTGGTCGAGGCGCATCTGGCGCGGATCGCGGCGGTCAATTCGAAGCTGAACGCCATCGTCCGGGTGCTGGCCGACGAGGCGCGCGCCGACGCGGCCGAAGCCGATCGGCGACAGGCGGCGGGCGAGGCGCTCGGTCCGCTGCATGGCGTGCCGATCACGGTTAAGGAAAACATCGACATGGCCGGCCTGCCGACCACCCAGGGCGTCACCGCCCTGGCCCAGGCCATCGCGCCGGTGGACGCCCCGGTGGTCGGGCGGATGCGCGCCGCGGGGGCAATCCCCATCGGCCGCACCAACCTCCCGGACTTCGCCTTTCGGGTTCACACCGACAGCTCCCTGCACGGCCTGACCCGCAATCCCTGGGCGCACGACCGGACTACCGGCGGCTCCAGCGGCGGCGACGCCTCGGCCCTGGCCGCGGGCCTGTGCGCTCTGGGACTCGGCAACGACATCGGCGGCTCGCTGCGCAATCCGGCCAACGCCTGCGGTATCTCGTCCATCCGCCCGTCGTTCGGCCGCGTGCCGGACGCCGGATCCACCAGCCCGGTCGACCGGCCGCTGGCGTCCCAGTTGATGGCGGTGCAGGGGCCGATGGCCCGGCGGGTCGCCGACGTTCGTCTCGGGCTGCGTATCCTGGCCGGCGCCCATCCCCGCGACCCCTGGTCGCTGGACGCGCCCTTCGAGCGCCCGCCGGCCAACGGCGCGATCCGGGTGGCGGTGGCCGCCGCCCCACCCGGGGAAGCCACCGACCCGGCGGTGATCCAGGCCGTCAGATCGGCCGCCGACGCCCTGTCGAACGCCGGGTACGCGGTCGTCGAGGCCTGCCCGCCGCGCTACGAGGAGGCGGTGGAAGTTTGGTCGAAGTTCATCGTCTGGGACTTCGACATGGCCATGGATGTGATGAGTCCGATGATGGGGGACGACGGACGCGCCTTCCTCGAAGCGACCCGGGCTATGTCGGGAAAGGCCCCCAGCCCGGCAGCGCTTTCGGCCTTGCTTGGCCGGCGCGACGCGATCGCCCGCGGCTGGTCGCTGTTCATGGACGACCATCCGCTGGTCCTCACGCCGACTTGGACGCAGTTTCCATTCGCCCACGGGTGGGACGCGGCCAGTTCCGCGAACGCCCTGGATACACTGGCCATAATGCGGCCGGTGGTTCCGGCCAATCTGCTCGGCCTGCCCTCGGCCTGCGTTCCCGCCGCCCTGGACGCCGCCACCGGCCTGCCCATTGGCGTGCTGCTGACGGGCCGCAGGATGCGTGACGACCAATGCCTGGACGCAGCCGAGGCCGTCGAGGCTCGCTTCAGCCTGCCGACGCCGATCGATCCGCGCTGGTAAGGGCGCGCCGTCAGTTCGACGGCGCGGTCCGGTAGCGGCCGAACCAGGCGAGAATGGCGGCGGCCTCGGCCGCTTCCTGGGAGGGGCGATCCGCCAGACCGTGGTGGGAGGCGCCCGGCACTCGGATCAGGGCCGTCGGCACGTCGCGAAGCTTGAGGGCCTGGTAATATTGCTCGGCCTCGCTGGAGGGGGTGCGCCGGTCGTCGGTCCCGACCATCAGCAGGGTCGGGGTCTTGACGTTTCCGACCAGGGATAGCGGCGAGCGCTTCCAATAGCCCTGCGGGTCGTCCCAGGGATATTTGGCGAACCAGTTCTGGGCTTGGCTGACATAGAAATCGACGGTGAGAACCTCGCTGGTCCAGTTGATCACCGGCTTCTGCGACACCGCCGCCTTGAAGCGGTCGGTCTTGCCAACGATCCAGGCCGTCAGCAGGCCGCCGCCCGAGCCACCGGTGACGAACAGATTGTCAGCGTCCACGGAGCCCTTGGCGATGGCCGCGTCGACGACGCTCATCAGGTCATCGTAGTCGTGGCTGGGGTAGTTGTCGTTGATCTGGTCGGCGAAGTCGAAGCCGTAGGACGTCGAGCCCCTGGGATTGGCGTAGACCACCACATAGCCCGCGGCCGCGTAGAGTTGCAGCTCGGAGGCGAACACCGGGCCATAGGCGGAATAGGGGCCGCCGTGGATCTCCAGGATCAAGGGGTACTTCCTGGCGGGGTCGAAGCCCGGCGGGGTGATCATCCAGGCGTCGATGGCCTTGCCGTCGAAGCTGGACGCCACCGGCAGGGCGGTGACCTTGCCCAGCGCCTTGCCCTGGAACAGGTCGTCGTTGAGGCGAGTCAACCGCTTCACCACGCCGCCGGCAACCACAGCCACGTCGCCCGGCTGGTCGGGCGCGCCCTGGGTGAAAGCGACGACACCGGTCTCGGACACGCTGTACTGGCCGCCCGTATAGGGCCGGTCGGGCTCGCCGCCGCTCATGCCCGCGGCCAGATCCTGAACCTTGCCGTCGAGGCTCACCCGGGCGACCTTGGTCAGGCCGTGGTCGTCGTACTGGATCAGCAGGCTCTTGCCGTCCGCCGCCCAGCGGGGCGACGACACCGAGCGGTCGAGAGTTTCCGTGATCGCCCGGACGCCGCCGCCGCCCCGGTCCATCACATAGAGCCGGACGTTCTCGTAGCCACGATGGCGCTCGTCGTAGCCGACGAAGGCGATCCTGTCGCCCTTGGGAGACACCTGCGGCTGCATCGTGGGGCCGGACCGGTGGGTCAGCTGGGTCAGGGCGCCGTCGGCGACGGACACGCTCCACAGGTCAGACAGCTGCGGCTCCAGCGCCCAGCTCTTGCCGCGATTGGCGCTGAGGACGATGGCCTTGCCGTCGGGTGTCCAGGATAGCTCGCCGCGTTCATTGACCGCGCCGAAGGTCAGCTGGCGTGGAGCCCCGCCGTCGGCCGAGACCACATAGAGATGGCTGAAGCCGGGCCTGAGATACCCCTCGCCGTCGGCGCGGTAGGTGACGCTGTCGATCACCACCAGCGGTTCGGCCCATTTGGCGCCTTCGGGTTTCGACAGGGAGACGCCGAGCTTGGGACTGTCTCCCAGGGTCAGCATGGTGAAGGCCAGGGTCCGGCCGTCCGGCGACCAGGCGAGGTTGCCGGGCGAGGCCGGCAGGGAGGCGATGCGAGCCGTCGTCCCGGTCGCCATCCAGCGGACGTAGAGCTGTGGCGCCCCCTCGGCGGTGGAGACATAGGCCAGCCGCTGCCCGTCCGGCGACCAGCGCGGCGCGAAGGCCGACCCCGGTCCGGAAACGATCGGAAGCTGGGCGCCCGTGGCGACGTCGACCAGCCAGATCGCCCGGCGATCGTTGTCGATCATGACGTCTTCGCTGGCACGGACATAGGCGACCGCCTTGCCATCTGGGCGGATCTGCGGGTCCTGCGCCTGTTCGAGGGCAAACAGGTCCTGGGGCTGGAATGTCTTGGCTGGCCCCTCCGCGGGAGCGGCGCGAGCGACGCCGGCGAGACAGGCCAGGGCCAGACCGGCGAACAGAATCGAACGCATCAAAGGGAGACTTTCATCGTTTGGACCGGGCGACAGACTTTCACGCGAGCGGAGCCTTGGCCATCGCCTAATCGCGTCGGAGCGCGATCGCCCCGAAAGGCATTGCCATCCAACTAAATCGGTGGATGCTGCTCGCGCGGCAGGCGGGGAGAGGACATGCGGGCGCTTCAGAAACTGGCTCCGCCGCTGCTCGGGTGATGCCTGTGTGGGGATTTCACCTACGTCTGTTCATCGACGCCGGTCTGGTCGGTGAACTGTCATTGCGGCTGCTGCCAAAAACTGAGCGGCGCACCCTGGGTCTCCGCCTTCGCCATGCCCGCCGAGCATTTCGCCTTCAGCGGCGAAGTCCATCCCTTCCGCAGGACGGCCGAATCCGGGGCGAAGGTGACGACCTCCCATTGCGCCCGATGTGGCGCGCGCATGTTCGCCCAATCGAGCGGTAATAACACCCATGTGAACATCTTCGCGACCACGCTCGACGATCCTTCGGCATTCAAGGCGGTGTCGAACGTCTATCTCAGCGAAGCCGCGCCATGGATCGACCCGCCGCCAGCCCGATTCAATTTCCAGAAGATGCCGGTCCGGCCGGACGAATGACCAGGTTGGCGTTACCGGCCAAATAAGGCCCGGTTCACCGGACGCGGGACGCGAAGACGGCCAACGGCCGGTGTGATACACTGGTTTTATGCCCCGCGATGAACTTCTCGCCCGATTGGCGGCGCTCAGGCCCTGGCTCGCGGGTCAGGGGGTGACGCGTCTTCGCGTCTTCGGGTCGCACGCCCGAGACGAGGCGCGGGCGGACAGTGATGTCGACTTGATCGCCGACTTCGAACGCCCGCTTGGCCTGCGGCAGTTCTCGCTACAGGATGAGATCGCGGCGCGGTTGGGGATCGCCGTGGAATTGGTGACCGAAGCGGCCCTGGCCCCGGATGTCCGGTACACAGCCCTTCGCGACGCGGTCGATGCCTGAGGAGGAACGGCTGCGTCTCGTCGCGATCGCCGAGCGCATTTCGTTGGTCTGCGCCTGGGTCGAGGGATTGGCTGAGGAAGACTTTCTCGCCGATCTGATGGTCCGTGACGCGGCGGCGATGTCGTTGCTCGTTATCGGCGAGACCGCGCGGCGACTACTCGACGAAACCAAGGCCGCCGCACCCGAGACCCCCTGGTCGGCCATCATTTCTCTGCGA
The DNA here is from genome assembly GCA_903870555.1 of uncultured Caulobacteraceae bacterium. Classification (GTDB taxonomy): domain Bacteria; phylum Pseudomonadota; class Alphaproteobacteria; order Caulobacterales; family Caulobacteraceae; genus Acaudatibacter; species Acaudatibacter boreus. The sequence continues at coordinate 3,744 of CAIQDO010000278.1, read as the reverse complement.
AATCGGATCGCGCATGGCTACGAGACAGTTGACCACAGGCTAGTTTGGCGAGTCTTGAGGGAAGATCTTCCCTCCCTTGCAAGAACGGTCGCTCGGCTCCTGGAAGCGGGGCAAGCGGGCGACGCCAGGTCGGGCGCTACAGCCTGACCGTCCGCAGCCGCAACGCGTTGCCGATCACGCTGACCGACGACAGGGCCATGGCGGCGGCGGCCAGGGCGGGCGACAGCAGCAGGTGGAAGACCGGATAGAGGACGCCCGCGGCGACCGGGACCCCGGCCAGATTGTAGACGAAGGCGAAGGCCAGGTTCTGGCGGATGTTGCCCATCACCGCCCGCGACAGACGTCGGGCGCGCACCAGGCCGGCGAGGTCGCCGCCGAGCAGGGTGATTCCCGCGCTCTCGATGGCCACGTCGGAGCCCGTGCCCATGGCCACGCCGACGTCGGCGGCGGCCAGGGCGGGCGCGTCATTGACCCCGTCGCCGGCCATGGCCACCACGCGGCCCTCGGCTCTCAGGCGTTTCACGACCTCGGCCTTGCGGTCCGGCCGAACGTCGGCCTCGACCGCGTCGATGCCGAGGCGCCCAGCCACCGCCAGAGCCGTGGCGCGGTTGTCGCCGGTCAGCATCACCAGCCGCACGCCCTCGCGTTTCAGATCGGCCACCACTGCGGCGGCGGCCGGCTTGATCGGATCGGCGATGCCGAACAGACCCGCCAGGGCGCCGTCGATCGCCGCGAAGATCACCGTCGTCCCTTCGGCCCGCAGCGGCGCGGCGGCCGCCTCGAGCGGCGCGAGATCGACGCCCCGCTCGCCCATCAGGGGCGCGCCGCCGAGAACGACGGCCCGGCCGTCCACGGTTCCCAGCACGCCCCGGCCGACCGGGGAGTCGAAGTCCGCCGCGTCGGTCAGGGCGAGCCCTCGGTCCTTGGCCGCCCACAGCAGGGCGGTGGCCAGGGGATGCTCGCTGCCGCGCTCCAGGCTCGCCGCCAGACGCAGCAGTTCGGCTTCGGCGATGTCACCGAACGGCACGATGGCGGTGACCGCCGGACGGCCCTCGGTCAAGGTGCCAGTCTTGTCGACCACCAGGGTGTCGACCGCCTTGAAGCGCTCCAGCGCCTCGGCGTCACGCACCAGCACGCCGAGCCCGGCGCCTCGCCCGACCCCGACCATGATCGACATCGGCGTGGCCAGGCCCAGGGCGCAGGGGCAGGCGATGATCAGCACCGAAACCGCCGCCACCAGGGCGTAGGCCAGGCGGGGCTGCGGCCCGACGATCCCCCAGACCAGGCCAGCGGCGACGGCCGCCGCGATCACCGCCGGAACGAGCCAGCCCGACACCTGGTCAGCCATCCGCTGGATCGGGGCGCGGCTGCGCTGGGCCTGGGCGACCATCTGGACGATGCGAGACAGCAGGGTGTCGGCGCCGACCTTGTCCGCCCGCATCACGAAGGAGCCGGTGGCGTTCAGCGAGCCGCCGACCACGGACTCTCCGGCCTGCCGGGTGACGGGCATGGATTCGCCGGTCACCAGGGACTCGTCCAGAGTCGCGCGGCCCTCCAGCAGAACACCATCCACCGGGACCTTTTCGCCGGGTCGGACCCGCAGGCGGTCGCCGACGACGATCGTCCCGATGGCCACGTCCTCGTCGGATCCGTCGGCGCGCAGCCGGCGAGCGCTGTTGGGGGCGAGGCCGAGCAGCGCCTTCAGGGCGCCGGACGTGCTCTCCCGCGCCCTCAGCTCCAGCACCTGGCCCAGCAGCACAAGCGAGGTGATCACCGCGGCCGGCTCGAAATAGACCGGCACGCCGCCGCCCATGGTCCGCAGGGCGGGCGGGAACAGGCCTGGCGCGGCCAGGGCGACGACGCTGTAGGTCCAGGACACGCCGACGCCCATGGCGACCAGGGTGAACATGTTCAGCCGGCGCGAGACGATCGACGCCCAGCCCCGCTGGAAGAACGGCGCCCCGGCCCACAGCACCACTGGCGTGGCCAGGACGAACTCGATCAGGGGCGTCAGGCGATGGCCGACCGGCGCCATCAGGCCGGGGATGTGGCCGGTCATGTCGAGGATGAACACCGGCGCGGTCAGCGCCAGCGCCAGCCACAACCGGCGGCTCATGTCGGCCAGTTCCGGATTGGGACCACCGTCGACCGCGACGGTCTCCGGCTCCAGGGCCATGCCGCAGATCGGACAGGGACCCGGACGCGGGACGCGGATCTCCGGGTGCATCGGGCAGGTGTAGCTCGTCCCCGCCGGGGCCGGCGCTTCAGGCGCGGACGCAACGTCAGGCGCAGCCTTCTGTCGGTGATCGTGCATCCGGGTCTCCGCCGCCACGCGCCAAGGTCTGAACCTCCCGGCTACGTTTCACTGATAACCGATCGGCGCGGGCGCGGTTCCGGCTGACTGGTCAGCCGGGGGGCGGGCGCGTCAGGATCAGGAACCGCGCCACCATGGCCACCGCCGCCGCCCCGAGGCAGACGACGAAGCCGATCCAGATGCCCAGGCCCCGCATGTGCAGGCCGAGCGCCAGCCAGAAGCAAATCGGCGCCCCGATCAGCCAGTAGCTGCCGCCGGCCAGGATCATCGGCATGCGCGCGTCCTTAAGGCCGCGCAGCACCCGTGCGCCGACCGCCTGCAGGCCGTCGAACACCTGGAAGGCCGCGGCGGCCTTCAGGAAGATGGCCGCCAGGGCGATCGCCGCGAGGTCGTCGGCCCCGCCCCGGCCCAGGTAGAGGCCAGCGACCTGCGCCCCGAACAGGCCCATCAGCACGCCGCTGACCAGCATGAAGACGCCACCCGTGCCGAGGGCGACGAGGCCGGCCCGACGGGCGCCGCGAATATCCCCGGCCCCGGCGGCGATGCCAACCCGGACCGTCGAGGCCATGCCGATGCCCATGGGCACCATGAAGGTGATCGAGCAGGCGTTCATGGCGATCTGGTGCGCCGCCAGGGCCGCGGCGCCGAAGGTGCCCATCAGCAGGGTCATGGTGTTGAACAGCATGGCCTCGAACAGGGTGGTGACGCCGATCGGCAGGCCGAGTCGGAAGACCTCGGCCAGCTTGACGTGAACCGGACGGCCAAAGCGGCGGAACATCCGCACAGCGCGCAGATGGGGGTTGCCATGGACGATCGCCAGCATCGCCAGACAGCCGAACACCGAAGACGAGGCGGTGGCGATCCCTGACCCGACGATGCCCAGGCGCGGCGCGCCGAAATGGCCGAAGATCAGGGTCCAGCCGGCAAGGGCGTTGAAGGCGATGGTGGCCATCGACACCCACAGCCCCGCCCGGGGATGGCCCATGGTGGTGGCGAAGCTGCCCAGCACCATGCTGGCCAGGGAGAACGGCAGGCCGATGGCGACCAGACCGACGAACTGCCCCGCGCCGTGGGCCAGCTCCGGCTGCTGATGCAGGAAAAGGAGGATCGGCTCGGCCGACATCATCACCGGCATCACCACCAGGGAGACGATGACCACCGCCCACAGGCCCATGCGCAGGGAGGCGCGAACGCCGCCGCGATTGCCGGCGCGCTCGCCGAGGATATGGGCGATCATCGGGGACACCGCCGAAGCCGGCCCGCTGCCCAGCAGCCAGGCGAACCAGTAGACCGTATTGCCGATCGCCACGGCGGCAAGGCATTCGTCGCAGAACATCGCTTTCCATGAAGTTGGGCGGCAGGCGATCATGGCCGACCCCAACTGGCTCGGAGGACGCTATTTCGAAAACGAAGTGCGACCGACCAAGGGG
>CAIQDO010000277.1 GCA_903870555.1 uncultured Caulobacteraceae bacterium | reverse complement strand
GACTCCTCGTCGTCGGGGCCGGCGACGATGTCGAGGGCCAAGACCAGGTCCTCGACGCTGCGGGCCAGGGGCCCGACGACGTTCAGCGGCGGACCAACGCCGTCCGTCCCCGGCGGCGTATGGCCACGCTGGGGCACGAGGTTGTAGCTGGGCTTGTGGCCATAGACGCCGCAGAAGGCCGACGGCACCCGGATCGAGCCGCCGATGTCGGAGCCGAACTCCAGGGGCGTGAAGCCGGCGGCCAGGGCGGCGGCCGATCCGCCCGACGAGCCGCCGGGCACACGGGTCAGGTCGTGGGGATTGTTGGTGCGGCCATAGATCGGATTGGCGCTCTGCCAGTCGGACAGGAACGGCGGCACATTGGTCTTGCCCAGGATCACCGCTCCCGCCGCCTTCAGCCGGGCCACCGCCGTGGCGTCGGTGTCGGCGATCCAGCCGCCGAAGGCCGGGCTGCCCCAGGTGGTGGGCAGGCCGGCGACGTTGAAGGCTTCCTTGACCGTCATGGGCACGCCAAGCAGCGGCCGGCGCTCGCCCCGCGCCAGGGCGGCGTCGGCGGCCTTGGCGGCGCCCAGCGCCCGGTCGAAGTCGCGCACCACCACGGCGTTGATCGGCCCGTCCAGGCGCTCGATGCGGCTGACGGCGGCGTCGAACAATTCCACCGCGCTGACCTGGCCCGCGGCCAGGGCGGCGGCCAGCTGGCCGGCGCCGGCGGTTTCATAGGCGTGGGGACTTCCAGCGGTCATGCGTCTTCTCCGGGGCGGCGACAAAACCATCCCGGTCGGGGCTTGTCCAGGCGGGGGCAAGGGCGCCGAATCGTCTCCGGCCCTTTCTAAACCCGCTTCGAAGTCGCATATGCGCGTCATGCGCACCGCCGACTCCTCGCCTATCCTTACCGCCATGGCGCGAGGGCTGAAGGGGCGCTGCCCCGCCTGCGGCGAGGGGGCGATCTTCTATCGCTATCTGAAGGTGTCGCACGACTGCCCAGCGTGCGGACACGACCTGGACCAGTACCCGTCCGACGACGGCCCGGCCTACTTCACCATCCTGCTGGTCGGCCATGTGGTGGTGGCCCCGCTGCTGCTGTTTCCGTTCATCTGGAAGGCGCCGGTGATGTTCGTGGTGCCCGGCGTGCTGATTCCCCTGGCCGGCCTGACGATGCTGGTGCTGCCCCGGGTCAAGGGCGCCGTCATCGGCCTGCTTTACGCCCTGAAGGTCAAGCGCGAGGACGCCGTCGCCCACACCGCCAATCGCCTGGAGTAGAGCCGCGCATGGCCCGTTACGACTTCGCCTCGGACAATGTCGCCGGGGCCATGCCGGAAGTGCTCGACGCCCTGGTCCGATTCAACGGCGGCTTCGAGGCCGGCTATGGCGGCGACGCCGTCAGCGTCCGCGCCGCAGACCTGATCCGCGGCCTGCTCGACGTCGACGCCGAGATCTGGTTCGCCGCCAGCGGCACCGCCGCCAACGCCCTGAGCCTGGCCGCCCTGGCCGCGCCGCACGAGGCGGTGGTCGGCCACGAGCACAGCCACATCGCCACCGACGAGACGGGGGCCCCCGGCTTCTTCGGCTCGGGCGTGGGGATCGTCGGCCTGCCCGGCGCCTCCGGCCGGATCGAGCCCGCCGCCCTGGCGCGGGTGCTGGCGATTGCAGACAGTTCCCATCACCAGAGCCCGGCGGCCCTGTCGGTCACCCAGGCCACCGAGTTCGGCGCGGTCTATTCGGTCGAGGCCCTGTCGGCGCTGATCACCCCGGCCAAGGCCGCCGGCCTGAAGGTCCACCTCGACGGCGCGCGACTGGCCAACGCCGTCGCCGCCGGTTTCGATCCCAAGGTGGTCGGGGCCCTGGGCGTCGATGTTCTGGTGCTGGGCGGAACCAAGGCCGGCGGCACGCCCACCGAGGCCATCGTGCTGATCGACAAGACGCTCGGGCGCCGCTTCGGCGCCCGCCTCAAGCACGGCGGCCAGTTGACCTCCAAGGCGCGGTTCCTGGCGGCGCCGTGGATCGGCATGCTGGAGGGCGGCGCCTGGCAGACCCGCGCCACCCACGCCAACGCCATGGCGCGCCGGCTGGCCGCGGCCATGCCCTTCCCCATCACCCATCCGGTCGAGGCCAATGGCGTGTTCGTCGAGATGGACGAGCCGAGCCTGCGGCGCCTGCACGCGGCCGGCTGGTTCGTCTACCGCTTCATCGACGGCTCGGCCCGCTTCATGTGCTCCTGGGCCACGACGCCCGAAGCGGTGGACGAGTTGGCGGGGGTGTTGGCTGCGGTCGGTCAGTCGGCCCCGTAGTCGCCGACGGCCGACAGCATCGCCGACACCAGGTCGCGTTCCTCGGCGGTCAGTTCCGGCCGCCAGATGTCGAACAGCAGCACCACCCGCAGCTGGTCGCCGTTGTTCCAGGCCTGATGCTCGATCGAATCGTCGAAGATCAGGGTCTGGCCCTTGAGCCAGGGCCGCGCTTCGTTGCCGACCCTAAGGCCGCAACGGTCAGGGGTGATCAGCGGCAGGTGGCAGATCAGGCGGGTGTTGAGCAGGCCGTTGTGCGGCGGAATGTTCGTCCCGGGATGCAGCAGGGAGAACATCACCGACGGGGTGCGGCCGGGCGACTGCGACAGAGGGACCTCGCGCAGGGCGGCCATGGTGGCGGGGCAGCGCGCCGCGCCAGCCTCGTTGACCAGGCCGTTCTCGATCAGGTGAAAGGCGCTCCAGGACGGGTTGTCCCGCAGGGTCCCGAACTCCTTGGGCGGGCGGGCGGCGTTGGTCTTGACGTAGGGCGAGAAGGCCTCGTCATCGTCGAGGATCGCCTGGAGCTCGGCGAGGATGGCGTCGGTCTGGGCCTCCAGGGCCGGCAGCCAGGCAAATTCGCTCCGCTCGTAGAACTGCCTCAGCGGCAGCTCGGGGAAATAGAAGGCGGCCGGCGCCTGGTAGTAGATCTCCTTCTCGCCGAGCAGCAGCTCGACGCCCTGGGCGAAACGGCGGCTTGATGAGGCGGGATCGAAACCGGCCTTGGCGAGGGTGTCCTGAAGATGGGCCTCAAAGGCCCGGCCGTATTGCTGGCCGAGGCGGGCGGCCCGCTGGACCTCGCCGCGGACTTCAGGGGTCAACGGCTCCTGGGCGGCGCCGGCGGCGACCACCGCGCGGTAGAAGGCCTCGGCGGCCCGGTCGTCGCCGACCTTGGCGAAGTGGTCGGCTTTCATCATCAGGGCCAGCAGGTGGTCGGCCTTGGCCGCCAGCACCCGGTCGAGCGCCGCCAACTGCGCCGGATCATCGCCCAGCCCCCGGCAGGCGATGGCCAGGCCGAACCAGCCGTTGATGTCGGTGGGAAAGGCCTGGACCACCCGTTCGAGCAGGGGGCGGGCGGTGGCGTGATCGCTCCGCCGCAAGGCCTCCGCCGCCACCCGGCCGGCCTGATGCAGATCGATGGGCGGCGTGGCGGTCATGGGAGATCCCTTCGGCGCCGCCGTCGGGCGACGCGGCTGGCTGGGGATACACCGCGCTCTTCGCCCGGCCAAGTCGGAGGGCTCTCGGCCGTTTCCTATGCGCGAAGGTCGTGCCACTGTGGCGCTTCGGAGGGCCTCGCGATGACTCGGAACCTGACCGTCTGGCTGGCCGGCGTGGCGGGGGCCTTCGTCGCAGGGCTGGTGCTGGCCCATGCGCTCGACGGCGGGTTTTCGAAGCATGGCCCAGCCGGTGGGCTACCCGTGATCCCCGTGGCCGAGGGCGGCGGCTGGTCGCTGTTCGGCAAGCCGCGCGCGGCCGACGCGGCCCGGGCCGGACCCGTGAAACCCGCGGACTTCGCCATCTGGAAAACCCGGCTGGACACCCGCGGCGCCCAGCCGCTGGCCTGTGTCGAGATGAGCCGGCCGCTCGATCCGGGCAAGGCCTATGGCGACTTCGTGCTGATCTCGCCGGCGCCCGACCACCCGCCGGCGGTCAGCGTCTCCGGCGACTCCTTGTGCCTGGGCGGCGTCGGGCTCGACAAGCGCCGGGTGACCCTGCTCAAGGGCCTGCCGGCCAAGTCGGGCGAGACCCTGGCGGCCAACCAGGACGTCGACTTCACCACCGGCGACAAGCCGCCCTATGTCGGCTTCGCCGGCCAGGGGGTGATCCTGCCGCGCGAGGAGTCCGACGGCGTCGGCATCGAGACGGTCAATGTCACCCGCCTGGCGGTCGAGGTGTGGCGGGTGCCGGACCGCAATCTCGTCCGCCGCTCGATCAGCGCGCCCGATCCCACCGGCGAGGACGAATACGCCGGCGACTATGGCGAGGACAGCCCGGACGAGGAGGGGCGGATCGTCTGGAAGGGTCTGGTCGCGGTGCGCGGCGACGGCGCCGCCAAGACCACCACGGTGTTTCCCCTCGGCGCGGTGCTGAAGGACATGGTTCCCGGCGGCTATGTCATCAAGGCTCGCGACGCCTCCAGCGGCCCCCCGGCCAAGGCCGGCGGCGACGAAGAGGGCGGCGGCGACCGCCAGCCTGCCCAGGCCCGCCGCTGGGTGATCTTCACCGACATGGCCTTGACCGCCTACGGTGGATCGCGGTCGCTGGACGTTGTCGCGCGCTCGTTGAAAACAGCCAAGGTGCTTCCCGGCCTGCGGCTGGTGCTGATGGCCCATGATGGCGAGACTCTGGCGACCACCCGCACCGACGCTTCGGGGCACGGGGCCTTCGACCACGCCCTGCTGCGGGGCGAAGGCGCCAGCAAACCGAAGATGGTGATGGCCTATGGG
>CAIQDO010000276.1 GCA_903870555.1 uncultured Caulobacteraceae bacterium | reverse complement strand
GCTTCGGCAGGGTGGTGCGGTTGGCGCCGGCGCCGGTGACCAGGCCGACATGCAACCCAAGCTCCGCCGAGGCCCAGGGCGCGATCTCTTCGTAAAGGTAGCTGGCCGTGTCGGCGAAGGCGGTGAACACCAGCACCTTGCGGTTGTCGCCATTCAGCGGCGAGGCCACCTTGCGCGCGATCCGATCCTTCAACGCGGCCAGCTTGGCGTCGCGAGACGGATCGATCTCTCTGGCCGACTCCAGCAGGCCGCGCAGGCGGTCGCGATCCTCGATCAGGTCCTGACGCCAGCGTAGGCGATCGACATCCTGGAGCAGCACCTTGACCTTGCGGCCGATCAACAGCGGCTCGAACGCGGGATCGTCGATGTCGAGGTCGTCGATCGACAACTCGTCGACCGAGTCATCGTGGGCGTCGATCCTAGCAATCAGCGACTCGACGTCCGCCAGCTGTCGCCCGAGCGTCAGGGCGAAGGCGACCACCGAGCTTTCCATCCGCTTGAGCACATTGACGCGGATCAGGTGGACAAGACTCTCCTCCCGGTCGGCCTGTCTGAACACGCCCTGGCCGCCCTTCACCTCGGTGCTGTAGGCCCGCTCATAGGCGGCCTGCTTGTGGGCCAGAACATAGCGGAGAGGGGCATAGACCCCCAGCGTCAACCGCCTGATCTCGTTGTTGATATTTTGGATCGGCGGGAAGTGGCTCAGGAGATCGACATCGGCCTTGATGTTCAGTGGAGCCAGTCGCTCGGGAAAGGCGCCGGTCTCGGCCATGCCGTAGTATTTCTGCACATGCTTGCGTGACCGGGCGATGGTCAGCAGGTCGAGCAGCTTGAAATAGTCGAAACCCAGCATGTCCATCAGCCGCGCCGGCCGGCGGGCGGGCTCCGGCAATTCCAGCCACTTGTTGAACTGGGTCTGGGCCTTGCGGATGGTGGTTTCGATGCTCGCGACGCCATGCTCGCGAAGGCCCGCGTCATTGCCCTCGGTCATGAAGGCGATCTGGTTCTTCAGGTCGCCGAGCCGGTTGTTCACCGGCGTCGCCGACAGCATCAGCACCCGGGTGCGGACGCCGGACTTGATCACCCGGGTCATCAGGTCGTCGTAGCGGCTGGACCGCTCTTTGTGGGTCGGCTTGTTGCGGAAGTTGTGCGACTCGTCGATCACCACGAGGTCGTAGTTGCCCCAGTTGATGTGGCCCAGATCGATATCGCCCGACAGGCCGCCGTCGCGGGAAATGTCGGTGTGGTTCAGGACGTCGTAGTTGAGGCGGTCGTCGGCCAGGATGTTTCGCCGGTCGTTGGACTTGTAGAGCGTCCAGTTGTCCCGCAGCCGCTTGGGGCAAAGCACCAGGACCCGGTCGTTGCGAAGCTCGTGGTACTTGATTACCGCCAGGGCTTCGAAGGTCTTACCCAGGCCGACGCTGTCGGCGATGACGCAGCCGCCGATACGTTCCAGCTTGTCGATGGCGCCGATGACGCCATCACGCTGGAAGCGGAACAGCTTTTTCCAAACCACAGTATCGCGGATGCCCGTGGCGGATTT
>CAIQDO010000275.1 GCA_903870555.1 uncultured Caulobacteraceae bacterium | reverse complement strand
TGCAAGCGAAATATCAGTGTTAGAGTGGCGCTCAAGCCACCCATCGCGTGGACGAGACGCCAATATGCCGCAGTGGTATGGTTTTTTTCGTCTATGGGTATGGTGGTCGCGCATTTGCCCGCCAGCAGGGCGAAGGGAATCAAGGCCCGGCAAAGGGCTTTCGCGGTCTTGCGCGCGAGAACGGAGATGAGGGGGCCACGCTCCGTGGTACGCCGCCCGGCGGGCCCTACTGGAACCGGGCGTGGTCGCCGCCGCCGTCGCCGGGTGCGAGGCGCCCGCAGGCGCCGACACCAGGGCCTGCGCGTGATAGGTTTTGATAATTTCAAGCGGGACGCCAAGCCGCACTGTGTGAGGGGTGACATTCCCATTTGGGCGCTACAAGTGTTTCGCGCCTAAGGTATGATACGCGAAGCCATGGCTTATAAACTGTTTTGAAACAGCATGTTGTGACCTCCCTCCGCCTGTTACATTATGCGAAATAGTACGCCTCGCAACAGATCCAGCTCGCGCCAAGCCATGCCGATCATCGACGCGCCGAGCGGGCCGGGAAAGGGCTCGGAGAACATCGTCGGGACTGCGGGCAGCATGGATGGCCCCTTGACGTGTGCATTTAGGCGCACATATTGACCGCATGAACGCAACCCTGCCTCTCCGCAGCGCCGGCGCCGACCGGGTCGCCGAGGCCCTGGACGGCGACTTCTTTCGCGCCCTGTGCGAGCCGGCGCGGATCGCCATCCTGCGCCGGCTCATCGCCATCGGCCGGGCCGACGTCGGCGCCATCGCCGCCGGCTTCGATCAGGACAGGTCGGTGATCTCGCGCCATCTCGCGGTTTTGAAGGCCGCCGGCGTGGTGTTTGCCGAGCCGGCCGGCCGGCGCGTCTACTATGACATCGACGGACCGGCGGTGCTCGCCCGGCTGCGCGAGCTGACCGATCGGCTGGCGGCGGTGGTTCCCACCTGCTGTCCGGGCCCGCGCGTCGAGGCCCGCCCATGACCGGCGCGGCCGCGGTAGTCGACTCCTTGGAGGACCGGCTCAACCAGGACTGCTTCTGCATCGATGTCGACCCGGCCCGGGTCTGGCGCGCCGTCCAGGCGACCGGCCTGACGCCAGAGGCCGCCGCCGCCCTCGCCGCCGCGCGGCCCGGCCTGTTCGCCCGGGCGGCCGCCTTCGTCAGCCGGGCGGAATATCAGGCGATGGCGGCGATCCTCGGCGCCGTGGAGACGGTCGCGACCCTGCCGTCCTACCAGGCCGCGGTCCTGGCCTGGGCGCCGCCGATCGCCCGCTTCGATCCCGGGCCGCGCGGCGTGCTGATGGGCTACGACTTCCACCTCACCGACGACGGCCCCAAGCTGATCGAGATCAACACCAACGCCGGCGGCGCCCTGCTCAACGCCCATCTCGCCCAGACCGCCCCGGCGTCCGAGGACGCCCTGTGGGCGATGTTCCTGGCCGAGTGGCGGCTGCACGGCCGTAGCGGCGTTCCGGAGACCATCGCCATCGTCGACCGTGCGCCGGTGGGCCAGTACCTCTACCCGGAGTTCCTGCTGGTCCGCGATCTGTTCGCCCGCCGCGGCGTCCAGGCCGTCATCGCCGACCCTGGCGAACTGTCGTTCGAGGCCAGCCGCCTCCGGCTCGGCGCCATGGCGATCGATCTGGTCTACAACCGGCTGACCGACTTCGCCTTCGAAGATCCAGGCTCGGCCGCCCTGCGCCAGTCCTGGCTTGCGGGGGCGGCGGTGGTGACGCCAAGTCCGCGCAACCACGCCCTGCTGGCCGACAAGCGCAACCTGACCCTGCTCGGCGATCCGGCGCGGCTAGCCGCCCTCGGCGCCCTCGACGGCGACCGAACAGTGCTGGACGCCCTGCCCCGGACCCGGCTGGTGACGCCGGAGAACGCCGAGGCGCTGTGGGCCGCTCGCGCCAAGCTATTCTTCAAGCCGGCCGGCGGCTATGCCGGCAAGGCGGTCTACCGCGGCGACAAGCTGACCCGGGGCGTCTGGCAAAACATCCTGGCCGGCGACTATGTGGCCCAGGACTTCGCCGCGCCGTCCCTGCGCAACGTCCAGGTCGACGGCGCCGTGGAGGCCCGCAAGATGGACGTGCGGCTCTACGCCTACGCCGGGAAGCCCCTGCTCGCCGCCGCCCGCCTCTACCAGGGCCAGACCACCAACTTCCGCACCCCCGGCGGCGGCTTCGCGCCGGTGATCATCACCTAGGAGCGCAACTCCAACCCCGGCAACTCGCCCGTGTCCCGCCACTCCGCCAGCAGCTGGAAGAACCGCAGCGGCCCCGCGCCGTACATGTCCGAGAAGAACCCGCTGCGGTTCCCGCTCGCGCCTTCGCTGTTGTAGTAGCCAGGGGTGCATTCGCTGTAGAAACGGCTGCCCATGCGGGCCAGGCTGCGGACCTCCTGGACATAGGCCTCCTCGGCCTCGGCGGTCGGTTCGAGGCTGGCGGCGCCGCGCGCCTTGGCCTGGGAGACCATATGGGTCACGTGCCGCGCCTGCTCGTCGAGGGCCTGGGGCACGCTGATGGTGATGGCCGTCTGGGTGAAGCCGAGGAAGAAGCAGTTGGGAAAGCCGTGGGTGGTCAGGCCGTGCAGGGTGCGGATGCCCTCGCCCCAATGGTCCGACAGGGTCGCGCCGTTGCGGCCGACGATGTCGTAGCCGGCCCGGCGCGTGTAGGCGGTGCCTACCTCGAAGCCGGTGGCGAAGATCAGGCAGTCCAGCGGGTATTCCCGCCCGTTGGCCACAACCGCATTCTCGGTCAGCCCGTCGACGCCGCGCCCGCGCGTGTCCACCAGCGTCACGTTCTGCCGGTTGTAGGTGGCCAGATATTCGTCGTGGAAGCACGGCCGCTTGCAGAACTGCCGGTACCAGGGCTTCAGCGCCTCGGCCGTGGCCGGGTCGTTGACGATCTGATCGACCCGCGCGCGGACCTGGTTCATCTTCTTGTAGTCTTGCAGTTCGAGCAGCTGCGCCCGCTCGGCGTTGGTCAGCCGGCGGCCGAGCTTGCGCGCCGCCTCCTTGGCCGCCGCGCCGGTGAGCTTGCGGTAGATGTCGGTCCAGCCGTCGGACACCAGATCCTCGTCCTGGTCGCCGCCGGCCACCAGGATGTTGAAATTGGCCTGTCGCCGGGCCTGCCAGCCGGGCTCCAGCGAGGCGAACCAGGCCGCGTCGGTCTCGCCGTTGTTGCGCACGTCGACGGACGACGGGGTGCGCTGGAAGACGTAGAGTTCCTTGGCCGAGGCCCCCAGGTGGGGAATGCACTGAACGGCGGTGGCCCCGGTGCCGATGATGCCGACCCGCTTGTCCTTCAACCCCTCGAGGTTCCCGTAGGAATCCCCACCGGTGTAACCATAGTCCCAGCGGCTGGTGTGGAAGGTGTGGCCTTTGAAATCATTGATGCCGGGGATGCCCGGCAGCTTGGGCCGGCTGAGCGGACCATTGGCCATGGCCACGAAGCGGGCGGTGAAGCGGTCGCCGCGGTTGGTGCTGACGATCCACCGCGCGGCCGCCTCGTCCCAGCGCAGCTCGCTGACGCCCGTCTGCAGCAGCGCCTTGTCGTAGAGGCGGTAGTGGCGGGCGATGTTGCGGCTGTGTTCGAGAATCTCCGGCGCCAGGGAATATTTATGCCGGGGCATGTAGCCCAGCTCCTCCAGCAGCGGCAGGTAGCAGTAGGACTCCACGTCGCACATGGCTCCGGGGTAGCGGTTCCAATACCAGGTGCCGCCGACGTCGCCGCCGCTCTCGACCAGGCGGATGTCGTCGAAGCCGGCCTCGCGCAAGCGGGCGCCCATCATCAGCCCACCGAAGCCGCCGCCGATGATCGCCACCTCGACGTCGTCGAACATCGGCGCGCGGGTGAAACCCGGGGCGACATAGGGATCGTCGACATAGCGGGAGAACTCGGCGGTCACCTCCACATATTGTGCGTTCCCGTCCTCGCGCAGCCGCAGGTCGCGCTCAGCGAGGTACTTCTCGTGCAGGGTGTCGGGATCGAAGTCGATCGCTCCGACGACGGCGGCGATATCGGCGTGGATGGTCATTGGCGTCCTGCTCCCCGGGGGCCTTTTCCGCCGAGTGTACGGACCGCGCGACGAGGGGCAAGCGGTTGGTTTGGCTCAGGACCCTAGCCGAGCGCCGCGACGAGGATGCGGGCGATGTCGGCATGGGCGGCATTGAGGTCGTCGGCGGTGCGGGTCGAACCGCTGAGGAAGGCGGCGATGAGGATCGGCGGACGGGCGGGCGGCCAGAGGATGGCGACATCGTTGCAGGCCGCGTTGTCGCCGGTGCCGGTCTTGTCGCCCGCCCGCCAGCCGGCGGGAACGCCGGCGCGCAGCCGGGCGGCGCCGGTTTCGCAGGCGACCAGCCAGCCGGTCAGCCGCTGGCGCGACGCGGCGGACAGGGCGTCGCCGAGCAGCAGCCTGTTCAGCACGCGGACGAAGGCCTCGGGCGTGGTGGTGTCGCGCGGATCGCCCGGCAGGTTGGTGTTCAGCGCCGTCTCCGTCCGGTCCAGGCGGGTAACCGGGTCGCCGACCTTCCTTAGCCAGGCGGTCAGGGCCGGCGGGCCGCCGATCAGGGTCAGCAGCAGGTTGGCCGCGCCATTGTCGCTGACCTCCACCGCGGCGGCGCACAGGTCATAGACCGGCATCGCCCCCTCGCCGACCCGGGCGGTGGTGCGCGGCGCGTGGCCGATCAGATCGGCCCCCGTGAACGGGATGATCCGATCGCCGGACAGGCTGCCCGCGTCGATCCGGGCGAGGACCGCGGCGGCCAGCAGGGCCTTGAAGGTCGAACAGAAGGCGAAACGTTCCCGCGCCCGCCAGCGGACCCAGGCGCTGGAACCGAGGCCCCACGCCGCCACGCCGACCCGACCGCCGATCCGGGCCTCGATGGCGGCGATGGCGCGGACAGCCTTGCCTGTGTCAGGGTCGGCGAAGGCGCGGGACGCGGTCAACAGACCGGCGCCTCCGGCGGCGAGAATCAGTCGGCGGTGGGGCTCGGGGCTGGGCGTCATTCGGGTCTCACAGCCGCCGGCCGAGCACCTTTTCCACCTCGCGTCGCTCCCACTCGGCGTTGAGGAAGGGGACCTTGTCGAACACGCGCAGGGCCTGAAAGGCCAGACCCATGCCCCAGCCCAGGGCGGGCCAGAGGAACCACAGATACTGCGGCGATGTCAGCAGGTTGATGATCGCCAAGCCGGTGATCACGACCACATATTGGCCGGCGT
>CAIQDO010000274.1 GCA_903870555.1 uncultured Caulobacteraceae bacterium | reverse complement strand
GGAGCAAACGACTACCTGACCAAACCTTTCAGAACCGGGGAATTACTGGCACGAATCAGGGTCGCGATAAGGCATAGACGCTGTAGAAAAGCACCTGAAAGATCGAGTTGAAGGCGACGAGGCCGGCGGCCTCCAGCTTGCCCAGGGTCCGGCCGAGGTTGGGCTCGGCGCGATGGGTCAGCTTGGCCAGCGCCGCGACCGACCGAGGCTTCTCGTCCCGGATGATCCGCAGCAACTCGCGGTTCTCCGGCGTCAGCAATCGCATCAGGGCTTCGGCGCTTTCCACCACGAGGCCTCCGGCGTTCAGCGGCGCGGGGCTGCCGCCGGCCGCCGCCAGCAGATCGGCCTTGAATCCTGCCAAGCTCTGCACGCGGGGGTTTGCGCCGTCAGCCATCGGTCCTGTCCTTCCGTGCCAGCATCACCGCCGAGACGCCGCGCGCTCCAAGGGTTCGTTCGACCTCGTCCAGGAAATCCTGGACGAGGTCGAGCGCGGACCTGAATTCGTAGGGTCGGCCTTCGTCCCTTTCCGTTCGATGCCAGTGATCGTTGGCGACAGGCCTGGCTCTGTGGCGACCGCCCTGCGGCTTCACGGGGTGGGCGTTGTCGTATCCCAGCAACCGCCTGCCGTCCGGGTCGTGGAGTGTCAGGCTGTAGGATATTCCGTGCGGCTGTCGCGGCCTTGCCGCTCGCGCCACCCCATGCAATTTTAACCAGTCAGATTGACCGATCGAAAAGGTTGAGACCATGGCGCTGCGACAGATCCAGGCTTCCGAGGCGAAGGCTCAGCTGGCGCAGCTGCTCGACGACGTCGAACGGGGGGAGACGGTGTTGATCACGCGTCATGGGCGCGCCATCGCGCGGATCACGCCGGAGACCGACCGTCGACGCGAGGAAATCGACCGGGCGATTGCAGCGATCAAGGCCGTGCGGAGCCGCACCGGAAAGATCACCGCCGCCGACCTGCTGTCGTCGCGGCACGAAGGCCACAAATACTGATGCCGTTCGTCCTGGATGCGTCGATCACCGCCTGCTGGGCGTTCGACGACGAGGATCACCCTTTGGCGGCGCATGCGCTGGAGCGCCTTCGAGAGGATGGCGCGGTTGCGCCCTCTCTATGGTGGTTCGAGGTGCGCAACATGCTGATCGTAAACGAGCGCCGCGGCCGGATCACCGAGGGCGACACGGCGGCCTTCCTGCGCGGGCTGTCGCGCCTGGGCGTCGCCGTCGATCGCTCGCCCGACGAAGGCGCGGTTCTGACACTCGCCCGCCGCCACAGGCTGACGGCTTATGATGCGAGTTATCTGGAACTGTCGTTGCGAGAGTCGCTGCCGCTGGCAACGCTGGATCGCGAACTGGAGCGCGCCGCGCGCGCGGAAGGCTGCGTGGTCCTGGGCGACGGTCACTAGATCAGGCTCCGTTTCCACCGAAACGGAACCTGATCTAATTCTTTGTTTTATCGCACGTCTATTCCGAAAATCGATTCCCACTTTTCGGAACGCGCCCTAGGCTCCAAACCCAATCAGCCGGTTGATCGAACGTAGCAAATCATGATTCACGCCGTCCTCGGACCAGCTTTCGAGGAGGTATGGGTCATGAGCCG
>CAIQDO010000273.1 GCA_903870555.1 uncultured Caulobacteraceae bacterium | reverse complement strand
GGTTCACGCCGGGACCTGCGGCCGGGAAATGTGGCTGGAGGAAAAGGGCACCAGCGCCGACCCCGGCGACACCAGCATCGCCTGCGCCTGCGGTAAGCGCATCTCGCTTCAGGACGCCTTTCAGCCGGGGAGACTGGGCAAGTGCCGGGGCGAGAGACCCTGGCTGCTCGATCGCGATCCCGACGGCTGCAAACACGACCTCAAGCTGCTGACTCGGACGGCGACCAACACCTACTTCCCACAGGTCTACACGGTCATCTCCCTGCCCTCCGAAGAGGACGACCTCGCCAAGCTGGTGGACGAACTGGCCGCGGACCTCGCCGACATTCAGTCGGTTACCGAGCTCGCGATATATCGCCGCCTGAATTCGAAGATCCGCGCCGCGTTCGAAGGCGTATCCGACGCCGAGGTTTTCGACCGGCTCACGCGCCAGCGCGAAAACGCCAATGCCGGGGTGAAGGGATCGGCCAAGCTGGCCGAATTCGACCTGCTGGCCTGCGGCCGCCCGACCATAGGATACGATCATCCGGGGTCGAAGCTCTATGCCGAAACCCTGCCGCGACAGGTGTGGGACACCGGGGCGTCGGGGCTCGACCTGTCGCCGATCAGCGCTCTGGTCGCTGTCCATAGGTTGCGGGAAGTGTCGGCGCTCTACGGGTTCACGCGGTTCGAAGCCGCGCCGTCGGTGGCGGACGACGGCGTCGAGGACGTGCAGCTCGCCGTGCTCGGCGCGCCCATTTCCAAAGGCGCCGACTGGCTGCCGGCCGTCGAGCAGTTCGGCGAGGGCCTGTTCATCCGATTCGATCCCCCCGCCATCTCAGCCTGGCTGGGGAAGCCCGACGTGGTCCTCCGGACCGAGAAGCTGGCCGCGGGTTTCGAAAAGTGGCGAAAGCGCTTTCAAGCCCATCCGCCCAACCATCCCGGCACGCCCTATGTCCTGCTGCATAGCCTGTCGCATGCCCTGATGTCCGAGATCGCCCTGGACTGCGGCTATCCGTCGAGCTCGCTGAAGGAGCGCATCTACGCCCTGGCGGGGCCGCCCGATCGCTTCGGCATCCTGATCTACACGGCCAGCCCCGGCGCCCAGGGCACGCTGGGCGGTCTGGTCTCGACCGCGCCTCGCTTCGCCACCATCCTGCGCGGCGCACTGGAGCGACTGGCCGTCTGTTCGAATGATCCGGTCTGCGCCGACCACGAACCCGACGACCGCAGCGGCGACCGCGCGACCCACGGCGCCGCCTGTCATGGCTGCCTGCTGATCGCCGAGACCAGCTGCGAGCTGCGCAATCAGTCGCTGGATCGAGGTTTGCTGGTGTCGACGATGGCGCGGAACCGGGCGGAATTCTTTTGTTTGGAAACCTAGACTAGGTGCGAAAGCCGATTTTTGAGAGCAGCTTCCCCGATGAGCCAAGGGGAGTTCCCAAGTAGAAAATCCAGGCTCAACGAAATTAGACACTAAGTCTCGGCATCACCATCGACCGAGCCTGACGCATCAGCACCACCGCCTTGGCGTCCGGTTTCCGAGGGCGTAGGTGTCACCGCAGCTGCGGCCGCCGCGCTCGCGGCGCGGGCTCGCTGAATCGAGAAACCTCGCAACAACGCGCTTTTGAACCCCTTTCGTTGCTCGCCGATCCGGTGATGCGTTTGATAGGCCCTAAGCGCCGTGACCTCATCTACGTTCGCGTCAAGCGTGCAGCTGGCATCTTCCTCCCCCGCGAAATACTCCGCCGGAGCATCCGGCTCGGCATATGCAAGCGCCAGGAGAACGCGGTAAGCCTTTGTCAGGCTTCCCTTTTTTTGGCTTAGCGACATGCCGTAGTCAGCGATGCCAGACTTGACGTCGCCAGTCACATGGCAGGTCAGCCGTTCCTTCTTGGCCATCTAGATCCCCTCAAGCGAGCCCACTAACGAACCAAGCTGTCACGACGAGCACAACGAAGCAATCCATACAATCGCGCCAAGCCGCACTATCGAACCCATCGGACATATCGATGCCGACAGCCCGGCATATACCGACAGAAATGACACAGAGTTGTGAGCTTCCAAACCGATCCACGAAGTGTTAAAGTTCAACATCAAACAAGGATGGAGTGGTTATGAAACAATATGACGCTCCGAACGACGAGATAAAGCCGAACGATAAGCGTGTATTATCTCGTGATAATTGTCACGATGCTGTCGTTGACAATGAGACCGAAACAGCTCTTCTTGACAAGGCAGAGACGCTTATCGAGAGGATGAAAAATGACGCCGATCGCTTACGAACCGCGGCCAACAACATACCCAAATCGGGATGACGACCCGGGGGGCGCGCGCCATGGCACCTGAGCCGGTTTCCGTTGGCGCATCCGCGGCGTTGGTCATCATCGGCGGCCTCGCTGGCGCCAGTTGGTGGTTCCTCGACAAGGTTTTGGGCGCCTTGATCGAAGACCGCGCTCAGCACATATTTTTGTATAAGGGTCAGCCGAGATCTTTCGTAGAACGAATGGCCCGCAAACTCGACGAAATTGAAACACAAGACGCCGCAAAAACAGAATTACTGGAGAGAATGATCTCGGAGCGTGATAAGTATTACTATCTTTGGCTTGAAGAAAAGCGATTATCTGAAAATTTGCGGTCTGCCATCGAAAAGAAATGGCCCATAAAGGGGAAACCGCTCTTCCCAATGGAGTGGTTTTTGCGATCATCGATTTCGCAGCCAAGTCCTCATCACGAACTCACCGCCCCTGCCGTTCGGAAAACCACGAATCGGGCGGAGATCCTGGAAAATCGCCGCGGATTGTAGGCGGTTCCCCATCCGTGAGTATAAGCGAGTCGGCAACATAGCCCGCTTCGGAATGCGGGCTCGGCCTACTGCGCCCATCCGGTGCTGAGGCCCCGGCTGATCGAGTGCGTCGAGACGGTGCTCGGCCTAACCGACGTAACCGCGCTGGAGATCTTCGCCTCGCCGGACGACGTCAAGTTCCGTTCCTGTCTGAGCCTGTTCGCCGCGGCGGCGCCGTGGGAGGTGCTGTTCACGACGGCCATCGACACCTATTTCGCCGGGGTGCGGGATCCGGTGACGGCGGAACGGGTGCGGAAGACCTAGGCGGCGGTTGTCGCCACACTCTGGTTGCAGGTTTGCCGAAAAGACGACCTTCGGCCGACCACTGGACCGGAACCACGTTTCCATGTTTTCGATTTGGGAAGTCCCGAGGCTGACGGCGAAGCGGTGTTCAACTCGGGACGGTGCGCCGGACCGCCCTGTCGGCGGAGCCGAGTCCGTGCTCAGCGCGAGGTCGCTCGCGCGATGGCGTCCGCGCCGGCCGGGAGCCGCATCGGGCAAGTGGGGTCGGTGGCCGCGCGCCACACGGCTTCGGAGACATCCCGCGAATGGGTGATCGGGCCGCCCGTCTGCTGAACACGGCCGAAGACCTGCGTCGCCAACGCGATGTAGGGTTCGGGGATGTTCATGCCCATGCGGCCCCGGGCGTTCTCGCCGAAAGCGGTCTCCGGCGCGCGGCCGGGGATGACGATGCGCACACGCACCCCGAACGGCTCCAGTTCCAGCGCCACCGATTCGGAGAAGGCGTTCACGGCCGCCTTGCTGGCCGTATAGATCGACATGAGCGGCAGCGGTTGGAAGGTGACGCCGGAGGTCACGTTGATGATCACGCCTGAACCCTGTTCGCGCATCCGCGGCAGCACGGCCTGGGTCATGGCGATGGTCCCCAGCGTGTTCGTCTCGAACAGCTCGCGGATCCGGGCCATCGAGACCCCTTCCAACGGACTGACCTGACCGACGCCGGCATTGTTGACCAGCACATCGATGG
Organism: uncultured Caulobacteraceae bacterium; assembly: GCA_903870555.1. Lineage (GTDB taxonomy): Bacteria > Pseudomonadota > Alphaproteobacteria > Caulobacterales > Caulobacteraceae > Acaudatibacter > Acaudatibacter boreus. The sequence continues at coordinate 3,453 of CAIQDO010000273.1, read as the reverse complement.
GGCCGGCGGCCTGCATCGCCTTGTCGATGCTGTCGGCGTTGGTGACGTCGAGCGGCAGGATGCGCAGGCGGTCGGAGGGCGGCAGGAGGTCCTCGCGGGGTTGGCGCATCGTGGCGATGACGGTCCAGTCGCGCTCGAGGAAGTAGCTGGCGGCGTCGAGACCGAATCCGGAAGAGCAGCCGGTGATGAGGATGGTGTTCATGAGCGTTCCTATGGGGCGCTGGCACGTTAGGCCGGCCGGTCCGGACCTGCTACACGCCAAAGTCCGAAAGCCATTAGCCAAAGTCCGAGATGTCCGATCCGCTCGCCCAAGTCGTCGGTCTGCTGCAGCCGAGGGCTTCGTTTTCCAAGCTGGTCATCGCCTCGGGCGCCTGGACTGTCCGTCGTTCGGCAGAAGGACGCCCCTTCTATTGCGCCGTACTGGAAGGTTCGTGTCGCCTGTCGATCGCGGGGCGGCAGTCGATCACGCTCGAAACGGGTGACTTCGTCCTGGCGCCGTCGGCATACGATGTCGCCACCTCCAGCCTGGGGACGCCGCCTGAAGGCTTCGACTTGCAACGCGTCGAGATCACCCCGGGCGTGTTCCGACTCGGGCGTCCCGACGACGCTCCCAACGTTCGCATGCTCGTTGGCCATTTCGCCTTCGTGGCCGACGACGCCAGACTCATGGTGTCACTTCTGCCCCAACTCGTGCACGTGCGTGGACAGGACCGCTTGACCACACTGGTCGAACAGGTGAACGGCGAGACGCGCGCCTGTCGGCCTGGGCGCGACGTGGTGCTGGCTCGACTCCTGGAGGTCCTGCTGATCGAGGCGCTCCGCTCGACCACGGGTCCGGCCGCGCCGCCGGGCCTGCTGCGGGGGCTCGCTGACAATCATCTGGCCGTCGCCCTGCGGGGGATCCATGACGGTCCGACCCGCGGCTGGACGGTCGCCGAACTGGCCCGTGTCGCGGCGCTCTCACGCTCGACCTTCTTTGAGCGGTTCAGGCGGGAGGTCGGGGTCTCGCCGATGGAATACCTTCTGGGATGGCGCATGGCGTTGGCGAAGGATTTGCTGCGCCGGAACAGGCTGGGCGTGGCCGTGGTGGCCGAGCGGGTTGGATACGGCTCAGCGAGCACCTTCAGCGTCGCGTTCGCGCGTCACGTCGGGATGCCGCCGATTCGGTACGCGCGCGAGCAGCCGGCCGAATAGGCTGGTCGTTCCCTCCGGGAGTCGACCTTCCGAAGCGGTTTTCCGGACCCGGGCCCGGAGATCATCCGGTAGCCATCCGGGGCATTGGAGCTCTGGTCGACCGTCCACCCCAGCACCTCGGCGTAGAACCGGCCCGCCGCGTCCTGGTCGGTGGTCATCAACTCGTACCAGATGATGTCGCCCTGTCGTTCAGCCATGTTCGTCCTCCTCCGATCGGTTTCTGTTGAAGATCATTGGTCATTGAACGGCGGCGCACAACCGCCGCGGTAGGCGGTGGGCGGTAGGCGTATGGACCGTCGCCAAGGTCGCGGCATCGCGGGAGAACGGCCGCAAGGGCGGACGCCCCAGGAAGGCCGCCACGGCGTAGGCGCCGCGGCTTCGGCGATCCGCGAGCCATTCGCGTCATCATACCGCCGGCAAGACCTCCGCGACGAAGTCGGTATGCGCGCCCGGCACTGTCGGCGCGCCAGTCGAACGCCAGGCCTTTGGCCGTGCTGAAGGTCCATCGCAACGAGCCGCTGACGCCGACCGATCTGGTGGAACTGGAGCGGATCTTCGTCGAGGCGGGCGTCGCGGAGGACGACGACATCGCGCGCCTGCGCGCCGAAGGCGGCCTCGGGCGGTTCGTGCGGTTCGTGCGGTCCCTCGTCGGCCTGGACCGCCAAGCCGCCAAGGCCGCGTTCTCGGGTTTCACAGCCGCCCGCAATCTCAGTGCGCACCAGATCGAGTTCACCAACCTGATCATCGACCACCTGACCGCGCGTGGCGAGGTGGCGCCCAGGCTGCTCTACGAAAGCCCTTTCACCGACTTCGATCCCCTCGGCGTGGCCGGGGTGTTCGCCGGGGACGCGGCCGAGGAGCTGATCTCGATCCTCGAGGACGTGAGGCGGCGGGTGGCGGCTTAGGCGCCGACGCGGCAGCGCCGTAGCCTCGGCGGACTTGGCGGCGCAGGCCGAGCGGCGCATGCTCACCCCAGGCGGAAGCGGAGCGACCCATGGCGGACGGCGGCGTTGATCTGGCGGCGAAGGCTCGGGCGGAGGCCTATTCGACGCCGCTGGACAGGTTCCGGTTGCACGACATCGGGCACTTCACCTCCGACACCCTGTGGCCGTGGTTCGAGCGCCTGCGCGCGGAGGACCCGGTCCATTACACCGCCGAGAGCGAATACGGTCCCTACTGGTCGCTGACGCGGTACGCCGATGTCGTCGCGGCCGATGGCGACCACCAGCGGTTGTCGTCTTCGTCCGTACACGGCGGCATCACCCTGTTCCTGCCGCCGGAAGGGACCGATCCGGAGGCTTTCTCCGAGGACCGCACCAGTTTCATCTCGATGGACCCGCCGCGCCACGACGACCAGCGGCGCGCGGTGTCGCCGATCTTCTCCACCCCGGCTCTGGCCGAACTCGAGCCGTTGATCCGGTCGCGCGCCGCGACGATCCTGGACGCGCTGCCGATCGGCGAGACCTTCGACTTCGTCGACAAGGTCTCCATCGAACTCACCAGCCAGATGCTGGCCACCCTGTTCGACTTTCCGTTCGAGAAGCGGCGGCTGCTGCCGCGGTTTTCCGACCTGCTGCTTTCGGGGCCGGCCGCGACGATCGAGGAGCAGATGCAGCGCCAGGCCGAGATGTACACGGTGCTGGGCGAGTTCGCGCCGCTGTGGAACGCCCGGTCCGGCAACCGGACGGGGCGCGACCTGATCTCGCTGCTGGCCAACAATCCGGCCACCGACGGCGGCAATGACCCTCAGCGCTATTTCAACAACATCATCCTGCTGATCGTCGCGGGCAGCGACACCACGCGCCACTCGATCACCGGCGGCATGCTGGCGCTCAGCCAGAACCCGGCCGAGTACGACAAGCTGCGGGCGAACCCGCGCCTGCTCGACAGCGCCGTGCCGGAGATCATCCGCTGGCAGAGTCCCGTCGCCTATATGCGGCGCACCGCCCTGGAAGACGTCGAGATCGGCGGCAAGACCATCCGCAAGGGCGAAAAGGTCGTCCTGTGGTATGTCTCGGCCAATCGCGACGAGAGCGTCATCGAGCGGGCCAACGACTTCATCGTCGACCGGGTCCGGCCGCGCCATCACGCCGCCTTCGGCTTCGGCATTCACCGGTGCCTGGGTCAGCGGCTGGCCGAGATGCAGCTGCGGGTGGTGTGGGAAGAGATTCTGGCGCGCCACCCGGTGATCGAGGTGGTGGGCGAGCCCGTCCGGCTGAACTCCAACTTCGTCAAGGGTTACACCAGCCTGCCGGTGCG